>NZ_JAAHGT010000327.1 GCF_010672385.1 Okeania sp. SIO2F4 | reverse complement strand
TGGGAGGTGTGGGGAGAGGAAAAGTAGGAAAAATCTATAAAATACCGACTAATAATTGTCAAAAACAGACTTTTAATCTTAGTAACTATTGAGGTGTTGAAGTATAGCTGAAGTATAGCATTAATGCTATACTTAGGCCACACTTCAGCTATTAAGTAATTCAAACAGATATAATAACTTTTTTGCTTATTTTAGTCAATTTAAATAGTTATAAATAAACGACGGAGGAGTCAGGAGTCAGGAGGGAAGAAAGAAGAAGAAAGAATAAAGAGGAGGAACAGGAGAAAGTTTTTTTATCGCTAATTATCCGGACATAATATTATCTAATTTATGAAGATTTTCATACCATTTTGAAACAATAATTTGATCAATCATTCGCCTTTAGAAATAGTGAGATGCTATAATACAAAATTGTTTGTACAGTTTTTGCTCTAGATATAATTTTATGAATATAGATAAAAGTATTATTTTTTCTCCCTGTATTCTCAAACCATCAACAAGTTTAAATGAAGCTATTAGTCTAATGACAAAAGCAAAAGGAAGTTATTGTCAGTTTAGTTCTAGGGAAAATAGAATGCCTACCTCAAAAAATCTTGCTAAAAATAGTAGTTGCATCTTAATTGTAGAAAATCAAAAATTAGTAGGAATTCTCACAGAAAGAGATTTAGTTAAATTAACTATTCAAGGAAAAACATTAGAAAATACAGCGATTAGAGAACTAATGACGACTCAAGTTGTATCACTTCCCTACGACGAATTTAGTGATTTATACATTGCCTATAATTTAATGCGTCGTCATCGTATTCGCCATTTACCTATTTTAGATGTACATACTTATCCTATTGGGTTAGTTACTTTGTCTAGTTTGCGTGAAACTCTAAGTCCACGCTATTTTTTGCGGTTTCGACAAATTAATGAAGTTATGACTCGTAATGTAATTTGGGATATTCCCTCTACTTCTGTTATGGAAATAGCAAAAAAAATGGTTTTTAATAAAGTTAGTTGTGTTGTTTTGGTCGAAGATAAATCAGATATTTTGACTCCAGTAGGAATTATTACAGAAAAAGATATTGTACAATTTCAGGCATTAGATCTAAATCTAAAAGAGCTTACTGCGGAGCAAGTAATGAGTTATCCGTTATTTTGTTTAAAACCAGAAGATAACCTTCTTCAAGTCTATCAAAAAATGGAAGAGTTACGAATCAGAAGGTTAGTTATAACAGGAGAGAAAGAGGAATTATTAGGAGTAATAACAGAAACCGATCTAACTAATATTATCGATCCCATCGAAATGTCTGGTCTCTTGGAAATCTTACAACATAGAGTTAATCAACTTGAAGAGGAAAAAGCTCTTTTACTACAAAAACAAGGAATAGAATTACATCAAGCTCTTGAAGAAAACCAATTTGAATTATATTATCAACCACAATTTAATTTAAGCACAAAAAAAGTTTTTGGTGCAGAAGCTTTAATACGTTGGAATTCTCCTGAAAAAGGTAGAGTTTCTCCTGCTGAATTTATTCCATTAGCTGAAAAAACAGGTTTAATTATTCCTCTAGGTCAATGGATATTAGAAACTGCTTGTAAGCAAATAAAAGATTGGCAAAAAGAAGGCTTACCACACCTAGAAATTGCTGTCAATATCTCAAGTAAACAGTTTCATCAACCTAACTTAGCTCAAGAAATATTAAATATTTTAACAAGATATGAAATCGAACCTTATTGGCTTAAATTAGAACTAACTGAAAGTGTATTAGTCCAAGAAATTGACATGACATTAGAACAGTTTAAAATATTAAAAGCAGCCAAAATTGAGGTTTCGATTGATGATTTTGGTACAGGATATGCTTCCTTGGGATATTTACAACATTTCGATTTTAATACTCTAAAAATTGACCGTTCTTTTGTTAAAGATATTCATCAAAATATAAAAAACGCGGCTATTACTAATGCTGTTATTCGCATGGCTAAACAATTAAACTTTCAAGTTATTGCAGAAGGAGTAGAAACCCAAGAAGAAAGAGATTTTTTATATGCTAATGGTTGCGAATTAATTCAAGGTTATTTAATTAGTCGTCCGCTTTCTGCTAGAGATTTTTCTAAATTTATAGCTTTTTGAGGCCATTGCCAAATCTTTCTAAATTCTCTTTCCTCCTGACTCCTGTACGGGCGAAGAGATCTTCGCCCCTACGACTCCTGATATCAAATCCGCTGGCTTCGGAGTAATATAATTCTATCGTCAGTAGGGGCGATTCGCGAATCGCCCCTACAATATTGACTATTCTTCCCTAATCCTGAATTATACCAATGCTACCGGATTTGATATGACTCCTAACTCCCGATCGAATTACACCAATGCTACCGGGTTTGATATTACCAAATCTTATATCATGTCAGGATAATCAGTGATAAAAAAAGTTTTTGTTTGTAGTAAAGCTCTCAGCCCTATCTATAACTTATACCATGTCCGGATAAGAGGGTGATGAAAACACTTTTTTCCCTATCTCCTCTCCTGTCTCCTATCTCCTGTCTCCTATCTCCTGTCTCCAGTATCGAGTCTCCTGTCTCCTGCCTAATTATTTATAACTGTTCAACCGGACATGATCTTACAGTGCTTTTCACACTGATGAACAACATCATCACAACTATAGCGCTACGCATTAAGGCTCTTGACATTTCGCGCATCCTGAAACCCTTTAACAGTTTACTATTCCCTCCATACCTATTCCCTATTCCCGATTCAAGTAGCGCTATAAAATCCAGTAGGGACGTTCCATGGAACGTCCCTACTGTGGTCTACCCTTAAGGTGGTCAAGAGCTAATTTCTAGTGGCTAGATCTCTTCGGAGACACCAAAGTACAGTGCCGCATACTTGATAACATCAGTAGCATGGGGCAGCAACTCTGGCAAGTATGTAGTTAGAGTATTGCGGACGGCATCCGAGAACTCGACATAGCTGCCCGTTTTATTCTTCACAAAAGGTTCCAGAATTTTGATCAACTCGTAGTTGCTCTCAATATTCTCTGCCTTCATCGCACTCTCCAGGGGTGCTGCTGTCGGATCGGCAAAATCGGGTAAAATTCTGCTGACAAAAGTAACTCGGTGCATCAGTCGCCAACAACCGGGCTTTTTCTCAGCTTGATTTGCTTGACGCATGGCGATCGCGTTGGGATGATTACTCTGTTCTAACCAAATGGGGTCTACAACCTTACTGAACAAGTCTTCAAAGTTTTCCTTAGAAGAGTCCAAGTAAAAAGTCATAAAACGGTAGGCATCCACTCGACCCGTCACTAATTTTGGCTGTCCGTTTTCATAGACAGGATCGCCACTTTCCGGCTCGAAGTATTGCATATCCCCTGAAGGACGTATGCTCAGATCAATGCTGAAGGATTTACTCGCCTCTTTACTTTTGGTTTTGGTGATATTGAGACTACCGCCCATGCTACTATCCAGCCCAAATTCAAAATCGGCACCCAAGGCATTGAAATGCAGGAATAGTCCTGAAGAAGACAGGTTGTTAAAGGAGTAGGAACCGCTAACCGAGTCTTGCATTACGTCGATCGTATCGGTTGTTTCCGCATAAAACCCACCATCGGCTGTCCAGACGTAGGTATTCGCCAGATTACGTTTGGCAAACTTGCGGGAGATACTTTGGTCTTTGGTTAAAGCATCACCGAGGCTGCCGAAGGTTGTCGTCGCAGCCAAGAGTTGACTTGCAAACGGTACTGCCCCAGTAGTAGCAGCTAAGAGGCTATAGTTACTCTTCATTAGTTTGTTAACTGGATTGTTAGCAGAAAGGGGCGAGGCATCGAAGTTGTCGTAGTAGTTTTGTAACTCCTGGATTTCCTGGTCAATAGATTTTTTTAGAGCATAAGCTTCTTTGGGTTTGAAGTAGCTGTATTCTCCATAGGTGGCAGCTTGGGGATAATTGGGATCGGTGCAGACGCTGCCGTCGCTGTTGTAGCCAATCTTGCCATCAAGACTTCCCTGTATCGTATAGCGGGGGTTGAGAGGGAAGGAAATGATATTCCAATCCTTGGGAATATCCGGGTTCGGTTGAAAGCGGAAGGATACGAGGGCATTGTTATGTTTCAAGCGCAGGGCAAAAATATCGGCGGTTTCTGATTGGACTAAGGCAAGACCACTATTACCGGACATCCAGCGCCGACCTAAGGTGGGATTGTGCATATTGTTGGGATCTTCCCAATTTCCCCCTAAAGCCGCACTCATTTCCTTCGTGATATTGCGCCCACTGGACATCCCGTGTTCCTGAGACCAAGCGCCAGAGGCTTCAAAGTTAACAGAGCCACTACCAGCTATCTGAGTATCCATAATTTTCTGGGAAATACCAAAGCCTAGAGGAGCTATTATTACCTGGGTCCCAATATCCATTCCCAAGGAACCTGATATGCCAAAAGAACTGCTGAAGCCGTTTTCTTTGGAGCTAGAGTAGTTGTACATCACCTCATCAGCTTGGATGAAACTGATAGCAGAACCATCTCCTTCATAAGTGCCGGTACCAGTTCCATTGGTGCCATAGGTCATGTTTTCACTGGGTACCGGGGGTGTGCCTTCAAGATAACCGACGATTTGGGGGTCAAACTGTGCCTGACCAATCCATTCCGTAATTAAGTTACCGACTTTGTAACCGGTGAATAAATGCCATTGACCGTTTTTAATATAGGTGTAGCAACGCTTCATTACCCCAGTTAGATTGCCTTCGGAGTCATACTGGGTATCGCCATATTCCTGCACTGCTGGACGACTATCAATGGTGTCGTGGAATTGGGTCTTAACTCCAGCTAAGGCGGAGCGGACTTGGGCAATATCATTACCGATCGGGGCAGTGGAGAGAATCGACCTGGGTTTGCTATCACCAGTGCCCACCTGGAGGTGATTGCCCAGAAGAGAATGGTCTTTGAGTTCGGTTTCGTCGTCCCAATCGAAGGTATAGTTAGCAATCAGGTCTTGTTTTTCGCCTTTGAGTCGGGTAAACAGGTTATCTTGGATTTGCTCTTGAGTGCGACATATTTTCCAAATCCGAATCTCTTCCAGGGTACCGGAAAATTTATCTTCTAAATTACTGCCGCTTTTATAACCCCCGAGGGTAAATTGTCGATCGCCCCAAGCTAAACTGCTGGGTATAGTAGTCTGGACGGGTTGGCCATTGAGGTAAAGTCTCAATTCAGAACCACTGATATCTGGGTTTTTCACCCATTGCACTGCACCCACAATATTGCCGTGGCTACTGCCCTTGGCATCATAGGCAATATTGCCCTGATTTTCTTCCAAACGCCACCAGGCAATGAGTCCCTTTTCTTGACCATTAATTTCGCTATAGAGTCGATCTAGCTCTAAGGCTGTATTCCATACACGGATTTCGCTGATAATACCGGGGAAATACATCGGGTCTCCACTCAAAGCCAAGCGACCAATTTCTAATTCTTGCTCATTGCTACCCGCTTCACCATCAAACCGATAATTTCCAGCGAGACTTCTATCAATGTAGAATTGAATGTCATCCCATTCCTCAAAATCAACTGAAGTCACCGCGTCCATTGTCATGTCCTCATCGTTGACTGTAATAGTTTTTGTCTCTTTGTTTTCGAGGGTTTTTTGACCGCGTTTGCGCGTCAGGGCAATTTTGTGGAAACTATTACGACTGAGAGCGGTGGTGGATTTGTACTGGTGATACCCATGATTCTGATCTTCAAAGGCAAAGACTAGCTTAGAATCAGAATCAATGTAGAGGGCATAGGGAACATCTTGGTCAGTACCGTCTTGCAAGTGCCCTTTGCTAATGAGTCCCTGTTTTTGGTTTGCATTACCCAACTGGAGGAATATTTCCAGGGTTAAATCTTCGCTGATGTTCAGGGATGTTTCTTTCCCACATTTGAGATAGCCACCGTTGAACTGTAAGCCGTAGGATTGGTTGAAAACGACGGCTAGATGTTGCCAATTTTCCCCGGGCAAGTCTTTTTCGCTGGCAATAAACTGATTTCCCACACCAGCAACAACGGAGTAACTATTACTTGTCTCTCCCGGCTTGAGTGCCAAAGCATACTTGGAGTCAGCAGAATGGTGATGAATGAGACGGGTTCTACTGTTTAGGCTGTTAGAATTAACCCAAGCTTCCAAGGTAAGGTCATCAGTCGCATCAAGTTGGGCTAGCTTACTATTATCTCCCAGAGCAATATAATCATTTTGACCATCGAAAGCATAAGCCTTCCCAGGTGAGTTGGCTACCCAGGCACAAGATAGAGTAGTTCCTACACTGGTTGCTGTGCCATTCTGCACGTTACCTTCAGCCGTACTTATATCGACCATAAACAGCAGCGAACCTTTTTGCAGGTTATAGGTAACTGGGTTAGCACTAGCCAGGGTTTCATAGTTGTAGGGAAGTCGGTAAACTGAGGTTTGAGCGGTTAAATTTAAGCTGGTACTAGCAATGGGGATAACCGTCGCACCCATATCTACAGTGGCGCTGACTGTTACTTTCGTCCCACCCACTAACAGCGTGTCACCATTTTTGAGGGCTTGTTTAACCTTGCTTTCTAAATTGAGGCTCGTAGTCGTGCCAGATACGTCAGCGGCTAGAGTGCCAATTAACACCTGCTGGCTAGCAGCACCATTCAACACTGAGGCAAACTCTAGGACATTACGAGGAACTTGAGTCCAAGTTTCTATTATCCCCACAGTGGTGTTCTCAATGATAACCGTACAGTTATCAGCATTTGTGCCATCACTGACAGCGATCGCAGAAGTATCCATTTCCGATTCGGCAGAAACAGCCAGGAAATTAAGGGTTCCGGTTGCAGCCGCCAGGGTATATTGGGCTTTGGCAGTATTCGTGTCGTAGTAAGCGGTGAAAAACTCACCGGTTCTGCCCCGGAAGTAGAGAGAAAGTTGACCGAGAACACTATCAAACAGTTGGGGCGTATCATTGGTATCGGCAAAACCCAATAATCCACCAGCAACGGTTAAACCACATGAGTCTGTGTGTAGCAGGTGCATGGGCAAGGTAACAGTCGCCAAACGCTTTTCTATTGTTTCGGCTTCTAATTGCTTGTCGGCTAATTCTTGTTGTTTTAAGGGAATCAAGTTCTCAAAGATATAGCCAGCAGACTTACCGTCTGGTCCAGTATATGGGCGTTGAGCTTCGACAATGGCAGAGTTGCCACCGATGGCTACTGCCAAACCAAAACGATCGTCCGTATGCTTTTCAATAGCTTGGAGTTTGGCTTTTTGCTGCCACTGGCCGTTTTCCTTTTTAAAGATATAGGCAGCACCGGCATTATCCCCCCCAGTATCTTCCATATAAGCTCCGACAATGGCACAGTCCCCACTGATAGCTACTGATTGACCAAAACCATCGTCAGCCTGCTTGTCACTGGCTTGGAGTTTGGCTTTTTGCTGCCACTGGCCGTTTTCCTTTTTAAAGATATAGGCAGCACCGGCATTATCCCCCCCGGTATCTTCCCCATAAGCTCCGACAATGGCATAGTCCCCACTGATAGCTACTGAATAACCAAAACGATCGTCCGTATGCTTTTCAATAGCTTGGAGTTTTGCTTTTTGCTGCCACTGGCTGTTTTCCTTTTCAAAAATATAGGCAGCACCAGCATAACTATCTTCCATATAAGCTCCGACAATGGCACAGTCCCCACTGATAGCTACTGAATAACCAAAACGATCGCTCGTCTGCTTGTCACTGGCTAACAGTTTGGCTTTTTGCTGCCACTGGTCGTTTTCCTTTTCAAAGATATAGGCAGCACCAGTACGGACTCCCCTACTATCTTCTCCGACAATGGCACAGTCCCCACTAATGGCTACTGAAAAACCAAAACCATGGTTCGCCTGTTTGTCAATGGCTTGGAGTTTGGCTTTTTGCTGCCACTGGCCGTTTTCCTTTTTAAAGATATAGGCAGCACCGGCATTATCCCCCCCAGTATCTTCCAGATGAGCTCCGACAATGGCACAGTCCCCACTGATGGCTACTGAAAAACCAAAATAATCACCCGTCTGCTTGTCAATGGCTTGGAGTTTGCCTGTTTCCGGAGATTCCTGCCACTGGCCGTTTTCCTTTTCAAAGATATAGGCAGCCTGGGTGCTCGTATCTCCGCAAATGGCATAGTTGCTACTGATAGCTACTGAACGACTATAATTCCGGCTACTTGATTTGAGGTTGGCTACTTCTGTGAAATAGAAGATACCCTGATTTAGCCCATCTTCTAGGGCTAATATTTCTTGCTGCAATTGGGAGAGTAGTTCTAAATCCTCATTGGAACCTGTTGTTAAGGCTGTCCCCAAATCAATATTATCTGGCACTTGTGCCAACTTCCCTTCACGGGAGAGACCAAAATCTAAGACTCCGACATAATTCTCTGAATCTGCGCCACCTGTGGCCACCGCCAGCATCACTCGCGCACTTGTCTTAATTGGCTTTTGCTGTTGATCATAGCCACCTTGAGACTGTTCTTGCTGATAGTACAATAAAGACGCAATTCCCGACTCGATCGTCCGCCCCTCAAACTTAAAGCTAGTACGGCGCATCCCTGGATGATCTCCCACTGGAGCCTCAGAACTTACCCATGTAGCATTCCCATGAATCGTACCGTGATTGGCATTTTCAGTTTGATCGTGAACCGTATCACCAGAACCTTCATCAAAACGCCAGTAACCCACTAACCCTGGCTCATTACCAATCAGGCGGTGGTTCATATCTGCTTTGATTTCATCAGCAGTCCGAGGGCGGTTCCAGAGGCGAACTTCGTCTATCTTTCCATACCAGTGATCCCGATCTTGGATTGGGAAACGTCCAAAGACTAGAGGGGCATCGCTGCCAGTGTCTAGACTGCCCAAGGCAGATGTTGGCTCAGAGCTTTTTAATACGCCATTAACATAGAGCTGCACCTGATTGTTTTCTCGATCAAATACAGCTACTAAATGATGCCATTCTCCTTCGCTAATCGCCGTGTCACTGGTAACGGCTAAAGCACTACCTGTAGTTCCATCAGCTAAGAAAAATTGAGGCATATCTTGACTGTTGAGTCTCAGCAGCCATCCTACATTATCCCCAGTACCGGACTTTTTACAGACGGCATTTCTGTAATCCACCCCACCAGCAGGATCGTCATACACCCAGGCTTCAACGGTAAAGCTACCGGTACCAAAATTTAAGGCATTGTTGTCGGGGATACTGACGTATTTACCCCCAATCAGCTCCAGTGCGGACTCTCCATACCCTGATTTACTTACCAGGGGAATTAAGTCTCGATCGGTAAAGGGACATTTACCGGGTTGCCGCTCAAATACAGAATTCTGATACTCAGGATCGGGACTGGTATAAAGCTGAGTTCCCTTAGTATTAAACAACCCATCTGCCCCACGCTCGACATTAAATGAGTCAATTAATCCAGTATGGCTATTGTAAGCAAAGACTTGCCAGCGCTGTACCTCAGCTATCTGGGTAGGCAATAACAACGCCGAAAAGCGTCCCTGCTATAAGTGGCAAACAAAGTCC
>NZ_JAAHGT010000326.1 GCF_010672385.1 Okeania sp. SIO2F4 | reverse complement strand
CCGTCTTGCTGATAACAGGTGACGGATTACCTACCACCTAACACAGAAAACAAAATCTGCTTCTAAAACTAGATTGCTTCCATATTACTTTCCCCAGTCCGAATTCGGACAATTTGATCTACTGGAGGTAAATTTTTGAGATTTTTGTACCGAAAAGCTCGCACTTTTTTCACAGAATAAAGATTAAAGTCTTTATCTGTAAATGCTTTGTCAGTTAATCAGCAAGTCCTAAGTAATTTCTGAACTTCAAATAATATCAAATCCGGTTAAACAGTTATAGATAGGTTAACTGTTTAGGAGTCAGGAGTCAGGAGTCAGGAGTCAGGAGAAGAAAGAATTAGAAAGATGAGCGTAGTTATGGCGATTGGAGAATTTTTTTATGTCCAATTAAACGGATTTGATATAATACCTAATACCTAATACCTAATACCTAATACCAATTAAATAAATGTTTGCTACAAATAGCTAGGGAATTTTTGTTTGAGTCAGGTAGGGGCAAACGGCCGTTTGCCCGTACAGGTAGGAAAGCCGTCGGATTGGCGACGTACAGAATAAATAGCTTCGATGCCATTTATTAGTTCATAACTTATCCTATAAAATCTTTTTATTGTTATTATTATTCGTAACATTCTTTTTTCACGCTTGGTATAATAGCTACAACCCAAAACCTTTTTTTAAACTGTATGAATAAATTTTCACTCACAAAAAATCATCTAGTAGCACTCATTCTTGCAGGTGGAAAAAGTTCCCGTATGGGTAAAGATAAAGCCTTAATTCCTTGGGAAAAGGTACCAATGTTAAAAAGGGTTTATCAAGTAGCAAATAAATGTACAGAAAAAGTTTATATTATGACTCCCTGGCCGGAAAAATATCAGCCAATTTTACCTACAGAATGTGAATGGTTAACTGAGTTAAAAACTGAAGGTCCTTTAGTTGCTTTGGCTCAGGGATTGGCTCAAATTAATAGTGATTGGATTTTATTATTGGGATGTGATTTACCTCTGTTAAACTCAGATATTATTCAAACTTGGGTAACTAAATTAAACCAACTTTCTCCAGAAATTTTAGCTTTAGTTCCTCAAAAATCTCAAGGGTGGGAACCATTATGTGGTTTCTATCGGCAACAGATAAAAATAGAGTTAGAAAAAACTATTGTTCGGGGTAAACACTCCTTTCAAGAATTACTTGCTCAAATTCCAGTTCAACCATTATCTATTGATTCCGAGATAGCAAAAATGTTGTTTAATTGTAATACTCCTTCAGACTTATATCGTTCAACAATTAATTATTAATAATTAGGGTTTGTGCTCAAAAGTCTTTTTGTTGAGGTAGGGAGTAGGGAGTTATATCATGTCTCTTTGAATAACCACAATAAAAAATTGAGGGAGCAGGAAGCAGGGAGCAGGGAGCAAGGGAAATAAAAAAATATTCTCTTGATACGATGAAGAACGTTTTTATTATGGCTAATTAATGAGACCTGATATTAGTTAAGAATTAGGAATAGCAGGGAGTTGTAGAAGAGTAATCGTTCATCATAGCCACTTAAATTTTCTGCCTCGCGTTACTCCAAAATGCTTAATTTTTCAGCTTTCTTAAGACAAAAGCTGGTACTTTTTCCAGACCATTAGTTTCTCAAACCTTTATGTGTAAATACTTTTATATTTAATCAGCAAGCCCTAATTAATAATAATTATTAATTAAATACCTTTGTTAAAAGCCTCCCTCCCATAGGGGAAAAAATACCAGGATATTTCCTTATAAGCGTTTTTATTTGAGATGCGGAAACAGAGTGGTATTAAAAAGGGAACACCTTTGGGATAATGGGCAATAGTAAAGAATATAAAACAGTATTAAATACTGAAAAGCGTAAGGGAATAGGTACTCAATCAGTACACTTTTTTATTAGCAAAAATCTGAATCTAGATTTAAATCTCATTTGAAAATACTATATTCATAGGAATTACGCAGACACCATGTATGTAGTGTTAAAAACTATAACGTTATAGTTTTTGCACTCTATATATAGTACCCTTGCGTAAGTCCTGATTCAATCAAGAAAGGTTTTAACCAGAGGTAATTATCCATTATCCATTAATGAAAGCTATTGAGTTGAGTTAAGCGAAGGGCAAAACCCAACCTACGTCTAATTTACTTTTGACTTAAACCATACTTATCTATCAAAGCATCCCTTGCTTGCTCCCGGTCATCAAAATGAATTTTTTCTGTACCGAGAATTTGATAATCTTCGTGACCTTTTCCTGCTATCAATACTCCATCTCCAGGTTGAGCTTCCATAATAGCAGCGTGAATAGCTTGAGAGCGATCGCCTATTACCAAAGGTTTAACTTCTGGGGATATTCCCTCTAAAATATCCTGTAAAATTTTTTCCGGGTCTTCAGTGCGGGGGTTATCAGAAGTAACCACAGCTAAATCTGATAATTCAGCAGCAATTTTACCCATTTTTGGTCGCTTAGTGCGGTCGCGATCGCCTCCACAACCAAACACACAAATCATCCGACCGGGAATAAAAGGTCGCGCTGCTTTTAACAAATTTTCTAAACTATCAGGAGTATGAGCATAATCAACAATTACACTTATATCTTGCTCTTCAGTCACTTGTACTCTTTCCATCCGACCAGGTACTCCCGGAAATTCTGATAACTGAGCAACCACCATTGGCAAATCTAAACCCAAATGTAAAGTTGCTCCCACCGCAGCTAACATATTAGATAAATTGTATTGCCCTACCAATGGCAAAGTAAAAGGAATCTCGCCCTGGGGAGTATGCAAAATTCCCTTAACTCCTGTAGGTTTGTATTCTAAATCTGATGCCCACAAATCGGCGGAAGTGTCACTCGTGCTATAAGTCCAAACCTTTTCTGACTCTAGTCTAGCAATTAACTTTTTGCCATAGGGGTCATCAGCGTTAACTATCGCCCTACCCTTGAGATAGTCTGAACTAAACAGCAACGCTTTCGCCTCAAAGTAATCATCCATATCTTTGTGATAGTCGAGATGGTCTTGCGTCAAATTAGTAAATACTGCCACCTCATAAGTACAACCCCAAATTCGCTTTTGATCTAGAGAGTGAGAACTAACTTCCATCACTCCATATTTACTACCTGCTGCTACTGCTTGCGCTAGTTGGTTTTGCAATTCTACTGGGAAAGGTGTAGTGTAAGCTGCCGTTTCTGCAAATCCTGGCCAACGCGCATAAAGGGTGCCGAATAAAGCGGTAGGTAGTTGAGCATTATTCAGGAGAAATTCGACTAAATGGGTAGTGGTGGTTTTGCCGTTAGTACCTGTGATGCCTACCATTTTCATTTTTTGCCCAGGGTAGTCATAGAATGCAGCAGCAACTTCCGGACAAGTTTGACTCATATCAGCAACTGGAATAACACACTCATTTTTTGGTTGGTGTTTTTGAGCTGCCGAATGAGAAACTATAGCTCCCACGGCGCCATTAGCGATCGCGCTTGACCAGAAGTCTCCCCCATCAACGCGGGTACCAGGAATTCCTAAAAATAAATCCCCTGGTTTACAAGCATGGGAATTTGTGGCTAAACCTTTAATTTCTGTTTCTAAAGCTTGGTGATTATTGGTAAGTGAAATACTTGGAACTTTTGCTAATAATTCTCTCAATTTCATATTAGTAACTCCGATAGTTTTTTGAAGTTTTTTTATCTAAAATTTTGACTTTCTTTGGGTTTAATAACATCTATAAAATATTTGCTCAATAAAATTTGGTTCTCTTGCTCACGTAATGGTGAGAATATATATTTTTTTCCTACACTTCCCACACTCCCCACACTTCCCACACCCCCCACACTTCCTATACTATTTATGCACCATCATCAATTTTTGTATGGGCGAGTTTTGTACTCTGGTTATTAATGGCAGCCGAAGAAATCCTGTTGTTTCACCCGCTACTTGAACTTTTGATTTATTCAATGAATTAGGCTGAACAACCATGAGGATTTTTTTGTCATCTATAGCAAAAATTTACAAATATTTTTGTAACATTTGCTGCAATTTTCTTACTGGCATTCGAGGAGAGGGTCGTGGTATGAGCTTTTCGGTTGTTGTATCAGTCTGTGATAGGCAAAGTACGGGTACTTCATATTGATAAGCTTTAAACCAGTCATCACGGGTGGTAATGTCTCTAACCTCTAGATCAAATTTACAGGGGTTTTCGGGGTCTTTCAGTATTTCTTCGAGTTTTTCTTGAAGTCCTTCGCAGAGGTGACAGCCTGGTTTACTATATAAGATTAGGTTCATAATTTAGATTAAATTCTGGAAAATTTGTTAGTTTAATTATTCTATAATTTAAGGTGATTCCTTATTTTGAATTTTTATGGAAAAAAAGGGAATAGGAACCCTTTGGCAAGCCTACAAAGCTTATGGACAATAACAATTTCGTCAAGTAGCTTTGACAATGGGTTATTCTATATCTTAAGTCAATAACTTATTAAAAAAAGAAAGTCTAATAGACAAATCTGGTCATTTTAATCCTCGTGGAAGTCAGATAGTTGGAGTTCAAGAACTGTACACAACATATCAAGATATTTATGATTTCATTGAAGCTGCCTGGTATTTTGGTTATACTGGCGAGGAAATCAAAGTTTTTTTGAAGTTTTCTAAATCTAGTCGCAATCCTAGAATTGTTGATGATTTAGCTGTCTAAAAGAAAAATAGATATAGTATGAGATGTTAGGTAAAGGAGGAAAAATTTACTCTTAATATCTTAAAATTAACTAACATTTTGAAAAAGATTACCGAATCTTACTAATGACTTAATAGGTAATGTGAGTAATAAATATATCATCCTTTTGGGAAATTAGTATTACCTCTACAAACCCATTCAAATATAATTAATACCATACCCTTTGTTCCTTGATATTCTTTTTTTGGTAGTCCTGGATAGTAATGGTGAAAATATACATTTTTTTTCCCACACTCCCCACACTCCCCACACTCCCCACACTCCCCACACTCCCCACACTTCCTATACCATTACTATGTACCACCATCCTTTTTTCCTCCTACTCCCCACTACCTACTACCTATTCCTTTTTGATGTTGAGCAAAAATGCTGCAAAATATTACTACGAAAATCCTGCAATTCGGTCGAGGGATTCTTAACTGTAAATGCTTCCGATAAAGCATCAGAAAATAAATTCCGTTCAGCCCAAAATTTAACTTTAGCCAAAGCAATAGTTTCTGGTTTAGCTTTCGCTTGTTTTAAACGAGTATCAAGTTTTTCTAACTCTTGAGTAATCACCTGACGTTCTAGAACATCCATAACTCTAAAAGTAATTCGTAAAGTAGGAAAAGTCTCAGAAGCACTTGAATCATATATTCTCCAATAATAAGTATTACCAGGTTTTAATGATTCTCCATTGTAAATAACTATTTGCTGATTACCTTGAACTTTTTCAGCCCACAAAACCTCCTCACTATTAGCTGGACGAATCTCAATTCGCCGCAATTCTCCTTGCCAAATAAATGTCGGACGAGTATTCCAAATAAATGTCGGACGAGTATCCGAAATTTTCTCCTCGACTTCTATTAAACCAGGAGAAACCAAACAAAAGCTACTGCTTCCCAAAGTACGACCCCGACTAGCACCATCTTTGGGGATTACTGGTGGGTCTTCATCCGATTGATTAAATGAATCTTGAAAAACTTTTTCCCACCGATCATTAGTATTATTATTTTCGGAAATATTTTGTGTTTTAATTATGGATAAAGCTCCGAAAAATGCTATTATTAATGATAAAAAAAATAGCATTGAATTGAGTTTTTTATGCATAAAAAACCTCTTGTTAATATTTTGATAGTAGTCACATAAGGAAGAAAATTGTGGTAATTGAAATGATGCTAGACTGCAAATAATATGATCATAAAAATTCGGTATGTGGGAAACCATCCTGTGTATTGAGTGGGTCTTACATTCTGGAGGATCTGTGTGTAGGATTACTTCCCCACTCTATCGGTCTCGTGGGAGACCTCAGAATTACACACTCGCTTTTCCAGGTTTTAACCCGTAATCAGAAAATGTCTGATAATTAACCACAAAGACACGAATACCTCTGAAATCTAAGTCAGAGCATCGCGATCCAATGAATGGACGCCTCAGTTAAAGGGTCGTTAACCGAAACGGTCGCCCGGTGCTTGCCAGCATTCTGTTTCCAGCTATTAGATAGGACGTTGTAACGAGCGAGCGAGTAAATCAACCAACCAAATACTGAAAAAGCAGCCTCAATGGTCAGTGACCCGAGAGAGTAGTGGCGATATAAAGCGCCTTACGATCTGAGTATTGTATTCGTACTACGGTACGGTACTGGCAATGTGGCCGTTTTGCCTGATGGCATACTTTGTTTTTACAACTCCTAATCGCAAATCCACCTCACTTTAGTCCGTGAAGTGTCAATTCCTTGAGAATCTTACTGTAAACTTGGGTCAATATCTACCTCTATTTCCTCCTTATTACTTAATACTCAATAAATACTAATGCTACCGGATATAATCTAGTATAGAGTGTTAAATTTAGAAGCCATACAAAGAAATCGGGTTTCTGGGAAAAATCCTTGGTTTAAACAATAGACATCTCCAGAAAAGAGGGAGCAGGGAGCAGGGAGTAGGGATTAGGGATTAGGGATTAGGGAGAAATAATTGATGATTTATCTGGGATAATTGATTTCCTGTTTTTATTCTTGGAGATGTCTAAATATACATCTATGAAAAAACCAGATTGGGCACGCCTGGGTAAGTTCTGAAGTTAAATTTTGGGTAGCTCTTGACCGCGAAAATTGGATACAAGTTTCGCCCTTCTAGGGCAACTTTTTAATTAATAAAACTAGGATAAATGTGCTTTTATATTGTTAGTTAAAATTAAAATCATAATGTTTATCGATAACCAGTTAAACAATCTTGAAAAAGAACTTTCACCTGATAGTGAAGCGATCGCCAAAATTAAGCATAAGCAAGAGTATGTTCTGGATCGGATAAATCTTTCGCGACAGACAATTATTAATTTATGGGAATCCCTAACAACTTCACTACTTGTTTTCTAGGCATTTTATTAAAACCTCTTCTTAGTACCTAATTTCACCGATCATAACCGCCCTTCAGTAAGGCTTTTATTATAGAAGTTTTCAATCGATCGACTACACTGTGTAAAGCAACCTCAAAGCATTTTTCGACTCCCGACTACCAAGATTTTGTGCTCTACTAATTATGAAAAGCGCTGTATATCAAGTCCGTTGGTATCGTTTGTCTAAATCTAGGGAAAATATCTGCTCAAGTAATAGTTTTTTCCTTTTTTGTTATACCAATTCACTTTAAGGATGTCACAAATAGTTTCAAACTTTAAATGTCAAATAATTGCCTGAAACTATTGTATTGTCAAAGTTTTTGGTCTATAAAATTTAACTTCTAACTTCGCGCCTTCTGACTTCTGGCTTTCGTGAAACGGTATTACTTCTTCATACTTCCTACTTCCTTGCCTAAACTTTGTCATACTGATGCTACCGGATATGATTTCACTCGTAAAATTGTTACCCGATGGCTACTTGTAAAACAAGCCATATGCCTTACTGTTTAAGCTTTAGGCTTAACTAGACCTACAATATTAGACTTCTTGCAGAAGTCAGGGAATAGGGAATAGGTATGGAGGGAATAGGGGGGATGAAGTTGTTGATTCTATATCTCTAAATTGATTTAATTAAAACTTTTACAAGAGGTCTATTATAACTGAAACCCTTGTAGACGCATTCTATGGAATTTCTCTACTTTAATTTAGTATAATTATCTCGAATGAATATTATAGTCAACAAAAAATAGAAAATATAGAACAAATTATCTAAAAAAGAAAACAAAAAAGGGCAAATACAGAACAAATTATCTAAAAAAGAAAACAAAAAAGGGGATAATTTTTATCAAGTATTGTGCAATCAAGAATTCTTTTTGAAAAATACTATTATTGGTCAATGTTAGACATAAAATAAGAGAGTGTTTGTAATCATTAACTTATGTGAAAAATGCCAAATAACTAAATATAATAATTAGGTAAAGATAATGGAATCAGATATAATAGCAAATAATATATTAATTGTTGACGATCAAATTCCTAACTTACGAGTTTTAACAGCTATGTTAAAGGAAAAAAATTATCAAGTTAGAAAAGCTACTGATGGTGAAACTGCAATTGAAGCAGTGGAAATAGAACCTCCTGATTTAATTATTTTAGATATAAAAATGCCAGGTATGGATGGCTATGAAGTTTGTCAATCCTTAAAATTAAATGATGCAACTAAAGATATTCCGATTATTTTTATTAGTGCTTTAAATGAAGTATTTGATAAAGTAAAAGCCTTTGATGTAGGAGGAATTGACTATATTACAAAGCCATTTCAGGAAGAAGAAGTATTAGCAAGAATCAAAAGTCAGTTAACGATTAAACAACAACAAAGGCTCTTAGAAAAAGAAAAAGAAAGGCTCAAGCAAGAAATTCAAAAAAGAAAAGAAATAGAAGCAAGTTTATATCAATCTAGAGCATTAATTTCTAGTATTGTAAATAATTCCCTTGATGGAGTTGCTGCCTTGGAAGCAGTTAGAAATCCTAGGACAGGAAATATAGAAGATTTTCGCTGTCTAATCGTTAATCCTATTATGGCTAAAATTTTCAATCAACAATCAGAAGATTTAATTGGCAAGTTGGTTTTCAAAAGATTTATCAATAAAGTTGAGCTTAACTCATTTGATGATTTTGTTGGAGTTGTGGAAACAGGAATATCCTTGCAAAAAGATTTTAGTTATGAGTACAAGGGAGAGAAAAGATGGTATTCTTGTATAGCAGTTAAGTTAACTGATGGTTTTAGCGTTACAGTTAGAGATATTACTGAAAGAAAAAAACAGGAATTAGAATTAAATAATTTCGCTAGTATAGATAGTTTAACAGGTATTAGTAACCGCCGTATTTTCGATCAAACTTTAGGGAAAGAATGGCAAACTTGTCAAAGAGAAAAACAACCTTTAGCCTTAATTATTATGGATATTGACTACTTCAAAAAATATAATGATTACTATGGTCATCAAAAGGGTGATAATTGTTTAATTCGTGTTGCACAGGCAACTTATAAAGTTATCAAACGCCCCAGGGATCTTGTTGCTCGTTATGGAGGTGAAGAATTTGCCATTATTTTGCCCAATACAGATCGCAAAGGAGCGATGACTATTGCTAATATGGTTCAACAACAGATTAAGGAGCTAGCAATTCCCCATGAGCGCTCAGAGGTAAGTCCTTTTGTTTCTGTTAGTCTGGGAATTTCCTGTGTGATTCCTACTACAGAAAGTTCACCGAATACTCTGGTTGATATGGCAGATCGAGCGATGTATACGGCGAAACAGCAGGGGCGAAATATGGCGATCGCCTATACTTCTTCCTGAAGGTTTTCAATAATTAATAATTAACAATTAATAATTAATAATTACCTCTTCTTAAAACAGATAGGATTGGTTAAAAAGAA
>NZ_JAAHGT010000325.1 GCF_010672385.1 Okeania sp. SIO2F4 | reverse complement strand
GAATATAACTAATAGTTTCTGTATCTTCAGCAGTTAACATTGAACCTGGTTTTCTACCAGTTAATATGCAGTGTTCTGGAATATTTTCTAACCAGGCTTCCCGACGGACTACTAATCCATCGGAAGGAGGTATGACCTTCATAGCAGGTTTATAGAGTAATGGTTCATTGCCTCTTTCAGTAATGGCAAAAAATGGTTTAATTCGATCAAAATTAGGTGGTAATTCTCCGGCAAAATCTCCATGAATTTGACTAGCATAAGCTCCTGCTTTGGGATGTTTTTGAGCAAATTCATAAGCTGATGCCACCCAATCTTGTGCAGGAAGATTATCATCATCCAGGAAACCAATTAAAGGTGAATTGGATACTATTACTGCTTTTTTTCTAGCAAATCCTGCACCTTGTTTTTCTTCAAAACAGTATTTTAATGGAATTTCCTGAAGCCAGTTTTTTTGATATTCTCTAACTACTTTTTGCGTGCTGTCTTGGCTGTTGTTATCTACAACAATAACTTCCCAAGATAGTCCATCTCTCTTGACTTGAGAGCGTAATTTATCTAGAATTAATGGTAATCTTTCAGCGCCATTATATGTAGGGATTGCGACAGTAAAATCAGTCATAATGATTTAGATCCTAAATTCAGTAATTTTATGTTTAGAATATACCCAATATTATCCTAATCTGACAACAGCATATCTTCGTAAATTCCTAATTTAATCTACAGTTTTCTACGCAAAAATAAAGGTTTTGGAATTGTCTATCGAGCAAATTTGACATCCTCCCGACCCCAATAATATCCTTATGGTAAGGGTTTTCTGCCAACATTTAAGATTGAACAGGAAACAAATACCTCTAAATTTTCCAGAACTTAATTTTCAGGAGCCATCGATAATATAGTTGTCCGTAAATAGAGGGAAAAAATCGAGCCAATATAGACAAAGTAATAATTCCCAGCATTTTTACTTGCCAATAGCCACAATCGTTACAACTCAAATTCCGCAGGTAAAATTGTAACATTAAAAGTAGTATAAAAATCCGTAGCTTGGTAAGTATTTATATTATATAAATCATCTTAATTCACCTTTCTCAGGAGTCAGATTCTCAAGAAAATATTAAGATAAATACTTAATTGTTTACTTAATTATGACCACCATGATTTTCTCCTGACTTCTGATACCAAATCGTGTTTTCAAAACCCCTTTTTAAATATCGACTAAATATATTTTTACCAAGGATTTAGGCTATAAAAATAAAATGTGTATGATAACCGGATTTAGTATAACTCCTGACTCCTAACTTTTCAGGTACATAATAGTAGGATATAAAGGGATAAGTCTAATATCTATAAAATAGACTTATATTAAAGTCCTCTTGAGATAACTTTGGCATGAGACAAGAATTTGAAATCCTTGGCGAGCCTCTCTAGCAACAACCTAATTTTTCTAGTAGTTCACTAGCTTCTAAGTATATTTGCTAAAGAGTGAATGTATCTTAATCTTATGTCTTTGAACCCCACTCCCTACTCCCTCCTATCAAGAAGATGTATTCATTAATGGATAATGGATAATGGATAATTGATAATTACCTCGGGTTAAAACCCGAGAGGATTGAATATAAGGAATATTTTCTTTGTTTTCCCCTATCCAAGGGGAGGCTTCAAGGCGCGAATCATTTAATTATTAATTATTAATTTTTCGGTAAGAATGGGCGAGATTTGGTATTAGATTCTGCTGTTTGAGGTAGATTCAGAAGCTATAGTGCTACGCATTAAGGCTCTTGACATTTCTAAATCCTAAAACCCTTTATTAGTCTACTATTCCCTCTGACCTATTCCCTATTCCCGATTCAAGTAGCGCTATAAAATCCCAGGAAAAAATTAATAAATAGCCCTATCCTAAAGTTGATCGGGACAGGGCTAAATTAGAGGAGTCATTTCAGTTATCAGTTATCAGTTATCAGTTATCAGTTATCAGTACCCCCAACTAAAGCCGGAGGCTTGAAAATACTGAATTGAATATTTCTCTTGGTCGATTGGAGGCAAGCGTTCGCGTAGCGTCCCGGAGGGAACGGAAACCTCGCCATCCAAGGACCGCTTTTTCATCCCCTATCCAAGGGGAGGCGCATACCCTCATTTTTTGGTAAAGAAAGAAAGATATTAGCACTTATTCAAGTTAATGCCAGCTTCCTTGGCCATAGCTTGTATGCCTTTGTGTTCCAAAGTTTTAATTGCTTTGGTAGATAATTTTAGCTTGACCCAACGATTACCTTGAGGCCACCACACTCTTTTCCATTGGAGATTTGCATGCTGTAATTTGTGGGTACGAATGTGGGAGTGGGAAACTGCATAGCCATTATTAGCTTTTTTTCCAGTCAATTGACATTTACGACTCATAAGTTTGTCCTTCGATCTTGTGTTGACAACCTTTTTATTATATAAGTCATTTAAGTTATCAGTTAGCCTCCTGGGGAGGAACCTAGTTAACAGTTACCAAAAAATTCAGGTGTAAAGCCTTTCCATTCATGGAGAAAAAGCGGTCGTTTGCGTTAGGGAAGCTCCTCTGAAAGAGGCAGCATGACCTAGGATGGGATGGCGAGGTCTCCCGCTCTTGACAGAGCCGCTCCGAAGTGCGCCATATCCAATCTCCCCTTGAGAAGAAAAAAAATTCCTTTTACCCAATCCTTCTATTACAGAAGAGTAATATTTATAGCAGTCGTCATTACTAGCACGGATATTCTCGCTCCTCTCAAATTTAGTTACAAAAAGAATCTAAGGGCGAATGGCCATTCGCCCCTACTTCTGACTTCAGCTATAACTCCCACTACTAAGATTAGATATGACCACAGGGGGAGTGAAATATCTGTTTCTCATTACCTCTGGAGATGACTATGAAGCTGACCCTCTTCTCTTTGATAATGCTTATAATGCTTTTTCGGTTAACTTAGTCAAGACCTCATTAGACCGTTCAACAAATTCTTTCATACCCTCAGCATCAAAACCCTTTTGTGCCATTAAAGCTAAATCGTAAACATGATGACAGATTTCTTTGGCTAATTCTGATGAGGGAGACTCACCACTACCCTGAATAATACTACCTTGACTAATATTAGAAAGATTCTGAATTAGTGGATGAGCTGTATTAACTAACAAAACGTGGTCTTCGGGAAATTCTGTTTTTTCCTGTTGTAACATAGCAGTCATATCCCGTAACCTTCGCATTGCTTCTGGTAATAATACCATTGCTGGAGGAGTAGTTTTGGCATCTTCTGATTTTAATGCTTGTGCTTTAACATTTACCTTGGGTTTATTTAGTGCTTTTTCAAATAATTCTTTAATTTGTTCGCTGCGAGTTTTATTTGTGGTTGGGTCAACTATTTCTGATTGATTTTCTTTGTCAATTAATGTTTCGTCTAGATCGGAATCTACTCTGGAAAATTTAACGTCTTGATATTCTCTTTCTAGGAAACTAATAAAGTGAGTATCTATGAAAGAGTCAAGGAATAAAACTTCTAATCCTTGGTTTTTATGTAGCTCTACATAAGTTGCTTGGGAAGCAGGTTCGGTACAATAATAAACCCGATTTTCGTGACGTTCTTTATTACGTTCTAAATATTCTTTGAGAGTTGTGTAATAAAAACCTTGTTCGTCAGTATTTTTAGTTTCAGAAGTTTCTGGAGTTACTTCTTGCCAAACATCTTCTCCTTCTGCTTGTACTTCTACTGCTGGTTTAGCGTCAGTTTCTGTTTTTTCTCCTTCCTTTAGTTGAGCTGTGGTGCGGAAAATTATAATATCTTCTACTTGCTTTTTAAACTTATCGTCATTGAGAGCGCCAAACTTAACAAAAGTACCGACATCTTGCCAACCACTAATATATTTATCCCGTTCATCGCGATAAAGTTCTTTGAGGCGATCGCCTACTTTTTTGGCTATATAATCTGCGATTCTTCTGACAGTTCGATTACTTAATAAAGAACTCCGAGAAACGTTTAGAGGAATATCTGTACTATCAATTACTCCTCGTAAAGGCATCAAGAATTTAGGAATAATTTCTTCACAATGGTCGGTGACAAATACTTGATTACAGAACAGTTTAATATTGCCTTGAGTAACATCTACATCTGGCTTTAATTTGGGAAAATAAAGAATGCCATTAACAATAAAAGGATAATCAGTATTAAGATGTACCCATAAGAGAGGCTCTTCTTGGAAAGGATAGAGATGACGATATAGTTCTAGGTAGTCTTCTTGAGTGACATTTTGAGTAGATTCTCGCCAGATTGCTTTGTGTTTATTAACTACTTCCCCTTCAAATTTTATTGCTGCTGGCATAAAATCACAGTAGGTTTTAATCAACTGTTGAATGCGAGTTGTTTCCAGATATTCTTTTTCATCATCTTGGAGAGTTAAGGTAATAGTTGTACCTCGTTCTGTACGAGTCGAATCTGATAGTTCAAATTCTGGAGAACCGTCACAACTCCAATGAACAGCTTCTGCTCCTTCTTGATAGGAAAGGGTATCAATTTCTACCTTTTTCGCAACCATGAAAGATGAGTAGAAACCCAAACCAAAGTGACCGATAATAGCGTCATTCTCGCTACCTTTATACTTTTCAATAAACTCTTCAGCACTGGAGAAAGCAACTTGATTAATGTATTTTTTGATTTCATCAACAGTCATCCCAATACCATTATCAGTAATGGAAAGAGTTTGATTATCTTTATCTATTTTGATTTCTATTTCTGGATTAGTAACATCACCACTATACTCTCCGGTTCGAGCCACCATTTTGAGTTTAGCAATGGCATCTACACCATTAGATACTAATTCCCTTAAGAAAATTTCATGGTCGGTATAAAGAGATTTTTTGATAATAGGGAATATATTTTCAGTATGGATACTGATTTTACCTTTTTCCAGTGTTGTACTCATAGTGTTTATCTATTTTATCTATGGGAATTAATTTGAGTCGAGCATTAAGCTACTTATCCAGGTTTGTTGTCTCTTAATAGATATAAAATTAGAGAAGTATTCTGGCCATTTACTGAAAAATTGGGGTATGCGCCTCCCCTTTCAAGGGGATGAAAAAAATCAACTTCAGTATTTCAAGGCTCTAGCTTTAGCTGCGAGGTACTGATAACTGATAACTTAAATGACCCCTAGACTCATTGCTCAATACTATTTAATAATTGTGATTTATGGAGTCTTTTTTTTAAACAGGGATTGCACCAAACATCTGATTCGGATTTCACTACCTAGGAATAAATAAGCAATTAACAATTACCTCTTCTTCAAAACAAGAGGATTTTTTTTCTCATTAATATAAAGTCAAAGAAATAGACTGATAAATTATTATAGTTGATAACAATAGCATAAACAATTTTAAACATAAGTAGGTAGGCATTAAAATTTGTCGCTATGTAACAAAATGTAAATAACCCCTCAACTCAAATGTTTGGAGGAGCTTGGAGTTAGTTTACAAAAACTAATATAGTTAAGCTTTTTCGTGCCTACCTACTTACATAAAAGTATTTAATCTTAACTTACCGAATAATTAATAATTATTAATTATTAATTAAATAATTCAGCTTACTCTGCCTCCCCTTTCAAGGGGAAAAAAAGTGCTAGGGTATTTCCTTGTATTCAATCCTCTCGGTTTCAACCAGAGGTAATTATCCATTATCCATTAATGAAAAAAGTTTGCCAATTTATGATGTAAATATATCTATGGTTTTAGGGAATTAGGTATGGAGGCAAAAGATATTCCCGATTGTCATTATTTTTCTAAAACAGAGAGTAGAAATGGTTGATACAATCATCGAATATTATACTGAAGTTAATGAATTATTAACATTTAAAAAACTAACTGGTTTCCTCAATATTTCAGTATTATTACTGTAGCTGATAACAAGGGGAAGCTGTTATATTAAATTTATTCCTCACTTTAAGGATAAAATATGATGGAAAAAAATCAGTATGATTTTACTGTTGCAATTCGAGCATACAATGCAGCAAAGCGTTTACCTGATATAATAGATAAACTAAAAGTTCAAGAGGGAACGGCAGAAATAAACTGGGAAATTATTATAGTTGATAATAATAGTAAGGACAATACAGCTCAGATAATCGCTAATTATCAATTTAATTGGCAGGAAAAGTTTCCTATCAAATATTTCCTAGAACCTCAACAAGGAGCATCAATTGCTAGAAAAACAGCAATGGAAAAAGCACAAGGTACTTATGTTGGTTTTTTGGATGATGATAATTTACCTGCACCTGACTGGGTTGCTCAAGCTTATGCTTTTGCTAAATTGCATCCTCAAGCTGGTGCTTATGGAGGACAAATTCATGGGGAATTTGAAGTTGAACCACCTAAGAACTTTAAAAAAATAGCTCCTTATTTGGCAATTATTGAACGAGGTAAAAAAGCTTTTTCCTATAACGAACATAAGAAAAAAGTTTTACCACCAGGAGCTGGTATAGTTATTTCGAAAAAAGCATGGCTAGAAAATGTTCCTAAAAATTTATTCCTTACAGGACCTGCTGGAAAATCTTTGGCACTTAAGGGAGAAGATATAGAAATTTTATCTCATATACAAAATGCAGGATGGCAAATTTGGTACAATCCAGAAATGCATATCTATCATCAGATACCTCATTGGAGATTGGAACGAAATTATTTAGTATCTCTAGTAAGTGGTTCAGGATTACACAGAAATCATATTAGAATGATGAGACTTAAACTTTGGCAAAAACCTCTAGGATTTTTGGCTTATTTAGTTAATGATTCTCGAAAAGCTCTATTTTACTTTATTAAAAACTATAGTTTGCTGAAAACTGATACAGTTGCTGCTTGTGAAATGGCACTATTATTAAGTATTTTAGTCAGTCCATTTTATCTATGGAAGGTACAGTTGTTGAGAAAAATGGCATTGGTGAATCAAGCTATGAAATCTAAATTTGTAAAATATAAAATGCTTTTAAATTGGGAGCTAGACAATCGTCATTTCCATAGAAATTATGGCCAAAATTACCAACACCACAAACATATAAACTAATTATCTGGCGTTGCACAGTGGCGAATGATTAGGAGAATTGAGGAATTAGCCCATGCTTCAAATAATACATCGGCAAGCTAATTAATCTGTACAACACATAAATAGACTTGGACTAGCACAAAGTTTTGCGATGTAACCTAGCTGTCAGGGTTTCTAAGATGGCAGTTTTCTCCTTCTACTCTTGTCATCTCTGTTTTGCTTACATTGACTACCACAGTCGCAACAGAGATAACTCTATGTTCCCTAACGATGACTATTTTTCACTACTTTATGGCTTTGACAATAAGGACAATCCATCTCTCAATAAAACTCTAGAATATGATTATCTAGATAGATATTTGAAAGGATGAACTAATTAATGAAAGAAAAAATCAAATTAGTAATACCAGAGTCAGGAATAGAATTTCTCAAGTCAATATTAGATCTGCTCAGAAAAACACTTTGAATTTATTTGTGAAATCAAAATTTTTGAGTTCTCTATACTATGTTTTGTTCTTAAAGGAGTAGCATGATTAATAAAATACAACAAATTTTCAATCGCTCAAAAGTTTTCTTTGGTCAGTCTAGACAAATTCAACGAGATAATCTAGCACTTCAGTTAATCAGTGATTTTTTGCCAGATAGTACAAACTATTTTCCGATCACAGGTTTTTCTGTTAATCCCCATACTCTAGCTTGTATATTAAATGATATACAAATCAACCAAAGAAAATACATGATTGAATTTGGTGGAGGTATATCAACAATCTCTTGTGCTAAATTTGCCAAACTGAATAATCTAAATTTTCAATTATTTACAGCAGAAAGCGATAGTAAATATTTGGATATCTTAGAAACAGCTCTTAGAAAAGAAAATCTTACTGACTTTGTTAAACTTATTTATGCACCATTAGAGCCTACCTCTTTAGCTTTGGAAAAAACTCCGTGGTATAGTGAAAAAATCCAAGATAAATTTAGTGATACTAAGTTTGATATTATACTTGTAGACGGCCCGAAAGCAGGAACTAAAAAGAATAGTCTTTCTCGCTTTCCAGCTTTACCCTTTTTAGTTAAAGAAAAATTATTAGCTGATAATTATGCTGTCTTTTTAGATGATTCTAACAGAAATGGCGAACAAATAGCTATGAAAAAGTGGCAAAAAGATTACAAACTTCGGTTTATTAATTTTAGCGATGTAACTTCAGTAGCTTTTAAAGGAAAACATTTTAATCCGCTGCTTTGGTGAAAGTTGTTGACTTTATGCTTTCTTCACATCAAACTATGAGTATGAAAAAATTACTACTTACTAATTAACCGCATCTTCTGTAAATTGTCTCTTAAAAGGTGAATGGAAACCAATAACAATATTATGTTTTGGCACTCCTAAATTCACCTATTCTTCAGCAATATCCATTTCTGTTGTATTGTGCTGAATCAAAATTTTCCCATTCCTGAAAGTCGTTTACTTTTAGTAATAAACCAGAGAAAGATATGAGTATCTAAGAGTATTTTCATGGATTGGTAAACAGGTTAATAATTTCTTCAGCAAGAGGATCGTTAAAGTCATCTGGTACAACAAATTCACCTACACGTAAACCAATAGGATGAGATTTTTTTTGGTGTTGATTTGCAGGAATTGTAACTTCAGCAATAGGTTTATCAGCGTGGGTAATGATTAATTTATTACCTTATTGAATCAGTTTAATAAACTCTGATAAGTTTTGTTTAATTCATCTATATTTAGGGTAATCATCGCATTATTTTTGGTTCATTATTGTTAAATTAACATCAAAATTAGTTAAGCAGATAATCATTATTTTTATTGAACCTTTTCGAGAAGGAATACTCAATCAGACCATACCTCTATAATTTGTGCATCTAATTTTTTTTGAGTTGTTCTAATTTTTTTCTAATCAAAATATCAACTTCTTCAACTTCAGCAATTGATTTTGGAAGATCAAAAGTCTCAGTTGGAGCTTCAGAGGTAAAGCGATCTACAAATATATGAAATGCTGCTTTATCATTAGGATGAGCAATAACATAAGCTCTAAGTTGGGTTTTCTTCATGCTATTAAAATCTAGCTTCATTATAAAAATCTCCAAATACCATCGGGATATATTTCTATCTCTATGTTATCTCCTGCTAAGATAAATAAATTACCCGTTCGCTCGTCTAAACGAACAAGAAAAATAGGAGTGAATGTATTAGTTAAAGATTGACAGAGTATGACACATCTAATACTTTGTTCAGCAGTTGGCAAGTTGTTTACCTCATATTGTTATGTTGCTGTTAATTTCATAACTTTTCTATTTTCCTAATCTAAAATTTATCATTTAATTATACTGGCGAGCTAGAAGCTCGCACTGTTATTTATTAACTTTTAACCAATTACTGAAAAATTGGGGTATGCGCCTCCACTTTCAAGGGGATGAAAAAAATCAACTTCAGTATTTCAAGGCTCTAGCTTTAGCTGCGAGGTACTGATAACTGATAACTGAAATGACCCCTAGACTCATTGA
>NZ_JAAHGT010000324.1 GCF_010672385.1 Okeania sp. SIO2F4 | reverse complement strand
CTTCCTTTGTAAGATTACCAAATATTCCATCAACTACTAAGCTAGTATCAGCAACAGTGGCATTCAAAACTTTTTGTAAATCTTTCACATCTTCACCAGTGCTACCAAGGGATATAGTAGGACGAGTGGTAGTTGTTTGAGTTCCAGTAAGCATAATTTTCTCCCACACTTGGATAATACAACCTAAAAATCCTTAGTCTCTAATCATATTGCTCATCAGAACATACCACGTATTTTGACCGACAATGCCATCAACTTCTAAGCGGCTATTTTTTTGGAATCCCTTAACAGCTGCTTCAGTGTTTGAACCAAAAATACCATCTACAACTAGAGAATAGCCCATTTCATTCAGGGTAATTTGCAGACTTTCAACATCATAACTGCTGCTACCCCGACCAATAGTAGGAGGCAGTAAAGCTCCCCAAGTTTGAGAACCAACTATACCATCCACTGTTAAATTTCGGTCTTTTTGGAACTGCTTAAGTGCGGCGTCAGTGCTAACACCAAAGATACCATCTTCCACTAAAGAACCATAGCCAGCATTATTGAGAAGGCGTTGTACCAGAGTCACATCAGAACCGTTGCTTCCGTTGCGTAAAACTGGTAAAGATAAAGAACTTGAAATACTTAAAGTCATTGTTAATTCTCCTGTATTAGGATAGATGAGTATGAGAAATTAGATCGATTTGGTCAGTCACCCCAGGAGTAAACTCCAAGAGTTTGTACATTCTTGTTGCGATCGCTCCAAGGAAACAAGCCAACACCTGACCTGCTGAAGATATCCTTTGTCTACATTATCGGTCAGGGTTAAAGTTCTGAGTGCCACGCTCTCGCTCTCAATGACATTCCTGGGAATGCGATCGCTACTTCCATGAAGAACGAACCGGACAGTTAAACACGCTCGCGTGGGTTAAGCCAGTACTTTCTAAAAATCGTTAATGTGTAATCATAATGATCATCAGAGCATACCAAGTTAAAGGACCGACAATGCCATCAACTTCTAAGCGCCTATTTTTTTGGAATCCCTTGACAACTGCTTCAGTGTTGGAACCAAAAATACCATCTACAACTAGAGAATAGCCGATTTCATTTAGAGAATAGCCGATTTCATTCAGGATACTTTGCAGACGTTCAACATCATAACTGCTGCTACCCCGACCAATAGTAGGAGGCAGTAAAGCTCCCCAAGTTTGAGAACCAACTATACCATCCACTGTTAAATTTCGGTCTTTTTGGAACTGCTTAAGTGCGGTGTCAGTGCTAACACCAAAGATACCATCTTCCACTAAAGAACCATAGCCAGCATTATTGAGAAGGCGTTGTACCAGAGTCACATCAGAACCGGTGCTTCCGTTGCGTAAAACTGGTAAAGAAAAAGAACTTGAAACACTTAAAGTCATTGTTAATTCTCCTGTATTAGGATAGATGAGTATGAGAAATTAGAGCGATTTGGTCAGTCACCCCAGGAGTAAACTCCAAGAGTTTGTACATTCTTGTTGCAGTCATATCTAGAGATGTAGCAACAAGAGTGTTTAAGTTTTAATAGGTGTATTTGAAGATAGCATCACCTAACGCTTTCCAGGTTTGGGGACCTACCACTCCATCTACTGTAATATCAGGCGATGGAAAAGGAAAAGTAGCGTTATAATTTTGTTGAAACTCAGCTACTATTTGTTTGGTTTGATTATCATATTGGGCATCAAATATTACGTTACTTGTAATCAGAGATGGTCTACCTTGTTGCAAACCAAACCAATAGATTGAGGATAACAATTGTTCAAGAAACCGAACACTATCTCCACTATCTCCTTCTTTTAATACTGGCATTGTTGATACAGTCATTGTTGATACAGTCATTTGAGAAAATTCCTTAGTTTAGTTGAAGATTAGGTTAGCAATCAGTAATCAGTTTTCAAGTCGTATAATGGAGATTTTCACCCCCGAATTTTAGCTGAATACTGAATGCTGGTAAAAAGATGGTTTGTTGATAGCTACCTTAGTCATAGCTATGGTTTTGTTAGTTGTGATTAGTAAATTGAACCCTCAAGATCGATCCATTCTAATGTTCCCCAACTTTGGGGACCAACAATTCCATCCACAGTTAAACCATAGTATTTTTGGAATTTCTTCACAGCTTCTTGTGTTGCTACACCAAATATTCCATCAACTACCAAAGAACCAAATCCAGCAGCATTTAACCATCTTTGTAGATATTCTACATCTTCTCCAGTGCTACCAAAATACAGAGTAGGACGAGTAGTAGTTGTTTGAGTTCCAGTAAACATAATTTTCTCCTTGTTTTTTGAATTGAGCAGAACTTAGGCATTAACTCTATATACAGAGTACTTTTTGGTCATTATTCCAGATAACCCCACTATATTTAGTTTCGCTGTGTAAGTCCTGCTCTATATTTTTATCATCTCCTAGTTTTTGGGGAAGTGGGAAAATGTGCATAAGTTATCACAATTAACTTTTTATTGTGGGTGGAGGTGAATTTTCTTACACAATTAACTTTTTATTGTGGGTGGAGGTGAATTTTCTTACACATTGATTAGCACTCAGGGGTCACATTCTGCCATAACAATAGTTTTGTGAGGAGATATGGTTTAATATTTGAACTTTCACCTATTTAAAAAGAATCAATCCTTTAATTGGACTTTACCTGGTGCAGATTTTCTAAACTCGAAAAACTTGAATGGAAAAGGTTTAAAAGTTATCATTGCTAATGATGCTAATTTTGAGGAGAAAGCAAAGAATGTTGCCAATACAATAGTCAAACGCTCAGATATTCTAGGTGTTATTGCTTCTTGGACCAGTGAGATGACGATGGCAACTGTAGATATATATAACCAAAATCAATTAGTATCAGTTTCTCCTGGTGCAAGTACATCTGAACTCACAGACCAACCTCGAAAATTTTTCTTCCGAATTATCGCAACTAATCATCTCCGAGCAGAAGCAATGGTTGATGTCTTGATGAATAAAATTAATCAAAACAGAGCTACGATTTTTTATAACCCTGCTAGTCCCTATTCTAGTGATTACAAAAAACGATTTAAAGAAAAATTCTTAGAAAAAGGAGGATACATCGTTGATTCAATTAATATTTCTCAGTCTAATTTTAATGCTAAAAGTGCCATCCAAAAAGTTAGAAACTCTGGGAAATTAGCAATTGTTTTAATTCCAGATGGTCAAGTGAGTGATGCTCTAGTTAATGCTCTAGAAGTCATCAAAGAAAATGGTGGTCAAAACTGGATAGTTGGTGATTCGTCAATTTACAGTCCCAAAACCCTGAAGATTGGTCAACCCCAACTCTTGGAAAAACTGATTGTCACCGTTAACTGGCATCCTCTAAGGAATCCAAAATCTTATTTTTCTCAGACCACTGAGCAGCTTTGGGGAGGGTCTGTTCGTGACCGTACAGCTTTGAGTTATGATGCTGCTCAGGTGCTAATCAAAGGGATTGAGGAAAATGGGGAAAAACATCGTCGGGAAATTAAGAAGATATTGGCAGGTGAAAATTTCCGCGTTGACGGGGTAACAGGAAAAATTGAATTTAAACCAGGGACTGGCGATCGCAAAAAACACCCCCTGGAGTTAATTAAGGTTGTTCGTTGTGATAATCAAGTGTTTAACTTCGTATTTATTCCTGAGAAGTATTCAAAACCTGAAGATGCAGGGTTAAATTGTTTGAGTTCTAACTAATATTCTTTTCTGAATAATAAGTGATAAAAAAGTATATGGTTTGTAGTAGGGCTTTAGCCCTATCTATACTTAGGGCTAAAGCCCTACTACAAGCTTTAATTATAACTATTTAAAAAGAGATATTAATTTATAAAATTACTCAAACTCTGATAAAAATTATGACTGATATTAAAATTTTACACCTAATTAATCGTCTTAGTTTCGGACCGACTCCTGGGCAAATTGAAAAGATTAAAAATATTGGTCTAGAAGTTTATATTCAATCTCAACTGCAACCTAATTCTATTCCCTACCCAAAAGTATTAATTCAAAAGCTAGAATATCTTGATACATTACCTCTAACTCCCAGTGAAATAATCACAGAATTACGACAACTTCAACAACAGGGAAAAGAATTAAGATTAGACCAGAGAGGATTAAATAGAATCAAAGGACGTTTTGAACAAAAAATATTTTTACAAGCTACTAAAGGTCGTTTTTTACGAACATTAGAAAGTCCGCGTCATTTAGAAGAAGTGATGGTAGATTTTTGGTATAATCACTTTAATGTTTTTGGTCGTCAAGGACTCAATCGTTTATATTTTAGCTCTTACGAACAGCAGGCAATTAGACCTCATGCTTTGGGAAAGTTTAGAGAATTATTAGGTGCTACTGGTCGTCATCCAGCCATGTTAATTTATTTGGATAATTGGCAAAGTCATAGAGGTAGAATAAATGAAAATTACGCGAGAGAACTATTAGAATTACATACTTTAGGTGTGGATGGAGAATATAGTCAAGATGATGTTATTGCTTTAGCAAAAATTTTTACTGGTTGGGGTCTACCTCCTAATAACAAAAGATCCGAAGATCCAGATGGATTTTATTTTGATGAAAAACGTCACGAATCGGGGGATAAATTTTTTCTCGGACAAACAATTAAAGAAAATGGTATGGCTGAAGGTGAAACAGCTTTAGATATTTTAGCTAGTCACCCTTCAACGGCTAAACATATTAGTTATAAGTTAGCTCAAACTTTTGTTTCAGACGAACCATCAGAGTCTTTAGTAAAAATTTTATCTCAGAGTTTTTTGGATAGTCAGGGAGATATTTCTACGGTACTTAATACTCTCTTCAACAGTTCAGAATTTTGGCAGACAGAGGTACATAATTCTAAGTTTAAAAATCCTTATCGGTTTGTGGCTTCTGCCATGAGAGCTATGGGTAATGAGGTTGATAATTTTCGACCTATTAATGGCATTTTAGATCAGTTAGGAATGCCTCTTTATGGTTGTGTTACTCCGGACGGTTATAAAAATACAAAAGAAGCATGGTTAGATTCAGATACGATGATTCGACGTAGTAGTTTAGCTATACCTTTATCTGGTGGTTTGTTGGGTAGAGGAAAACCTATTAGTGCAGAAAAATTAATGGCTACTTTGGGTAATAATTTTTCTGCTCAAACTCGTGCAGTAATTGATAAAAGTTCTGCTGATTTAAGGGCAGCTTTAATTTTTGGTAGTCCTGAGTTTATGAGATATTAAATGTAAATTGTAGGGGCGAATGGCCATTCGCCCTTACAAATGTAGGTTTGAAAACTTCTTCCTTCTTCCTTCTTCCTTCTTCCCTCTTCTTTCTTAGCGAATAATTAAGGTAAAAATCCTCTCCTTTAAAGGAGAAACAATGTGAATATTTTCCTTTTATTGAATCCAATCCGTTTTAGGGAGAGGTAATTATCAATTATCCATTATCAATTATCAATTATTGAAGTTGATGATAAAAATTTAGCTTGTTGAACCCATTTTTGAACTAAATCTACCGTCGGACAAAGGTCGCGTCGTTGCATAGTTGATACCTGTAATTTAAGGATTTGTTGGTGCAATCTGTGAACGGGTATTTGAGCTAATTGGGTAACTGAAGCAATGCCAGCATGAAGTAGCAGTCCGCAGTATTGACAACCAACAGTAGGAACTCTAGCTAAGTCTGCTAATGCCACCCATTTTTTGACATATTGAGGATGAATTTGTAGTTGACTTGCTAGGATTAATTTTTGTTGGGGAGTGTGGGTTATTTCTAGTAGTTTTCTAGTAGTGGTAATTCCATATTCTATTAGTAATATTTGGTGTTGTTTGCTTAAACCTGGTAATTTTTCAATCGACCAGTTTTGAGATTTGATTGAGGGAATTTTTGGCGATTTTTTCATGTTTCCTCATATCTAAATTTACGCTATTACCGAATAATTAATAATTATTAATTAAAGAATTCACCCTTTAAAGCCTCCCCTTTCAAAAAGTGCTATTGAATTTCCTTATATTCAATTCCCGTACGGTTTTAACCAGAGGTAATTATCCATTATCCATTAATGAAATACTTGGTATATTGTTGTGAGTAATTATCCAGCTATCTTGATAATTAAGGCATTTTTAACAGTTTCATGGTAAATATATTTCACAGACATGATTTTGAACATATTTTGTTGATTTACAGCATTTATATAGATACAATTGCTTGGCGTTATAAGACGCGTCGTGGCTTGCTGAAGGCTACCAATACTCTTTTCCAAACTTTGCTCTTCCTTCTTCTTTCTTCAAATTAAATAAGATTAAATTATTCTACAATTCGACCTGAAAAAGTAGGGGATAACAGTAGTTTCCCCCTACTTTAATCCCTCTATCTAATTAAAGCAATCTCTATGGTACTATTTGATTTTTTTTAACACATTAATAATTTCTTCTGGGTCGAGGCGTTTTGTATAATCTGGGTCAACAAAAGCATGGATAATTGTACCATCGGTAGCAATTACATAAGTTCCAGGAATTGGTAATTCAAAACTTTCATCACCGTTATAAGCAGGTAAGTCAATACCAAAACTTTGATAAATTGGTCGTAGTTCTTCGGGAAGTTGAAAGACTAAATCAAATTTTTTAGCAATCTCATTTCCCACATCGCTTAATACTTCAAAACTTAGTTCATTTTTCTCTGTGGTGGAAAGAGAATTATCTGGAGTTTCTGGAGAAATTGCGATTAATTTTGCTCCTAATTCTGTGATTTGTGGTAGATACTTTTGTAAGCCTCTTAATTCCATATTACAGTAAGGACACCATCCGCCACGATAGAAGGAAATTACTACAGGATTTTCTGCAAGTAATGATTTTAATTCTACTGTTTTACCTACTGCATTTTGCAAGCTAAACTCAGGAACTTTTTCTCCTACTTTTAAGCTGTTGTTAACAATTCCAGAATCAGCTAAGTCAACTACAGCTTTATTCATTTTTGCTTTTGCATCTTCTGGTAGTTTTCCTTCTATTTCGGTTTGAAGTTGTTGTAAGTTTTCGGTTAAGTTCATAGTATTTGCTATTTGTTTTGAATTTTCATTCCAATTAAAATAAGACTTACGCAGGAACCGGGTCGATCGACAAAATTTCGTGAGAGCGAAAAACAATAATCAGGGCAATAAACTTGGTTTCTTGTTTGGGTGCGTAAATCCTGTAAGACAAAATGTGGATTTTACATTAATTATATCAAAAGTCGTCTGCTTATGAGCAAGGCTTTAAACCGAAATTTTCAGTAAAATCTAGAATCTAAGAAAAATACTATATAGCACTACGCAAATATGTCGCAGAAATTGATATAGCGGTTTTCACAAAGGTAGACTACAGAAACAAGAGAGGTATTTTTAAAGTTTTATAAGTTAGAGACTTGATAGTTGTATTCTATGTTAATGAAAATCGCTATAACTGCTCAAACTTAGCCAGGAATTACTTCTGACTTCCAACTTCTGATATCAAATCCGCTCGGGTTCGGTATAAAAAATGTTCCATAAAAAACCATTGCCAAATCTTTCTTTATCTCCCCATTTCCCCGCACTCCCCACACTCCCCACACTCCCCACACTCCCCACACTCCCCACACTCCCCACCCTTCCCATACTCCCCACACTCCCCACCCTTCCCATACTCCCCATCTCCCCACCCTTCCCATACTCCCCACACTCTTTATCTAATTAAACCAATACTGTCGGATTTGATATAATTTACCCGTAGCGCTATAGAGCGATCGCCAAGTAAGATTTCCTGAAATCAACTTATCAACTGAGCAAAGTAGGCAGCATCTAAGGTGGGAATACTGGTTAATGTAAGATTTTCTGCCACATGGTTAGGAGATTTCATCCCCACTAGAGCAGAGCATAAACCAGGAACACTGCGGGTAAATTGCAGAGCGCGTACCGCATCTGTTGCCAGGTTTTCGCCGAGAGCAGTCATAATTTTTTGAGGAAGTTGCTTGAGGTTTTTAGCTTGAGCAATGGAAGCACTGGCGATCGCATTGATGCCAAGTTGGTTTGCCGCAGTAATGGCGGGTAAAATTTTGCCGTCTACAGGTTGAGTTGGAGTAATAATTGCTTCTGTCATTGCCAGGTTAACTGGTAGTTGGATGAATTGGAAGCGATCGCCTGTTCCACCTGCTATTTGTTGCGCAATAGATTTAGCTTTGGCTAAGTCAATATGTTTTGCATCTGTTGGTTGCACTCGAAAACCTTGCCAAGTAGCTATTCCATAAGCAGTTATTTTGCCAGCATCAGCAGCTTTTTCTAGCACTGAAAAAACTGCTTTGAGACGGCGATAAAATTCATCTGCAGGAATAATTCCTAATTGAGTTTCTGGGTTATGTAAGTAATAAATATCAATAGTCTCTATACCCAAATTTATTAAGCTGCGTTCTAGTTGGTCTTGAATATATTCTGGGTGCATACAGTGAACTCCCGCCACCATATCTGTTGCTTGAATATTAAATTTAGGGTTGTCTATGTATTCTCGTTTAAACCACTCTTCTTTTTGTCGGTTAGGAATAAAACCACCTTTAGAACAAATGATTAATTCTTCTCGCGATACGGTTTTTGATTCTATTAATTGAAGTAGAGCTGCTTTGACACTACTTTCACCGTGCTGAGACCGATAATTTATGGCAGTATCTATTAAATTTATCCCGTTTTTTACGGATTTAATAATTGCTTCTGTGACTAAATTATCTGTTGCTGCATCTGATGAACCTAGATATGTACCGATACCTATTGAACTGGCAGTAAAGTTATTAAATTCTCGGAAGTGTTCTGGCGGACATCCTGTTTGATGAAGTTGAGCATAAGACTTGGTTTTTGTTGTTGTAGCTTTTCCGGAAATCACTTTTTTGCTCCTAATTTTTTGGTTCATAAATTTAGATATTTGATTCCTATTTTATAAAGTAATGACAGAATAGTAAAGGTAATTCAATAATTAATAATTAACAATTAATAATTAATAATTACCTCTTCTGATAACGGATAGGATTGGCTCAAAGGATTTTTTTCTTCTCTTGGTCGATTGGAATATGGTGAGGTAATATCATTTCTCAAAAACTTTATCTATTTCAGAGTAGGGTTGGAGGGGAGTAGGGGAGAATTCAATAATGGATAATTGATAATGGATAATTGATAATTACCTCTCCCTAAAACGGATTGGATTGAATAAAAGGAAAAAATTTATTTCTCGAGGGGAGATTGGAGGCAAGCGTTTGCTAGCGCAAAGCTTCACTAACGCGTAGCGTCCCGGAGGGAACGGAGACCTCGCCATCCCTCAACCGCTTTTTCCGCTTGAAAGGGGAGGCTTTAAAGGGTGAATTATTGAATTATTAATTCTTCGGTAAAAGTAAGAATAATTGATATTAACCAGCCAGTAATTATTAAAAAAGTTATTTAGCCTGTCTAAATTAGTTAATAATTGAAGTTCCACCCAAGTATAGCATTACTTTTGGTGATTTTTATAACCCATCCATCCCATCCTACGGAATGCTGCCTCTTGCCTCCTGCGGAGGAGCTGCGCGACATGAAAAGCGCAGCTCA
>NZ_JAAHGT010000323.1 GCF_010672385.1 Okeania sp. SIO2F4 | reverse complement strand
CCATTATCTTTAGTTTTGCCATGACCAGCAAAAAACAAAATATCCCAAGATTCTTGCCACAAAGGTTCATCTAATTCGGAGCGTTCAGGTTCTATTAACCAACAAATTTCTGCATCAGGAATTAATTGTCGAATCACCTTTTCATCAGCATCAGTCCCCGCATTATCTCCCAAAATAACTAAAATTTTTATCTTATCTTTTTTGTCTAAATTTTTTATCGTATTAACTCGCTGAAAATTAGGAGAAGCGATGGAAATTTCAGCCTTCGGAAAATCCTTCAATAAATCCCATTCATGCCAAGGCAAACGTCGCAAAGCATAATTTTCAGTTGCCAATAAAATTCTCGTACTTTCCGACTTATCTAAATTATTCCGGAGCAAAATTTCTATCGGTTGAAAATCAGAGGAACGCAACCAAGCATTAAAAGTTTCTGATAATAAATTAGCTGCCTTTTTACAAGCTTTAAAAGCTCCATTTCTATCGTTATCAGAAACATTAGTAAAACTAGCTTTAGGTTTTAAACGATTAGAAAAAAAGACATCTAAATTTGTATATAAACTTTGCCAATGACGATACTGATCTAAGATTTCCGAATGTGGAGGTAAATGTGCTGACTTGCTAGCAAGTGCTAAATTAGGTTCATTTTTTATTGAGTTTATATCCTGGCAAATTTCACACCGTACCGAAAAACCCTGTGGAAATTCACCATCAATATTAAGAGTAACTAACTTTCCCATAACTGCTCCTAAATTTATCAGTTTGATAGGCAATTAAATTGATTTTAAAATTATCAAGACTTACCAAAAAATGAAATCATACACCATTTGTAGGAGCGAATCCCGTGTAGGGGCGATTCGCGAATCGCCCCTACTAGATATGTTGGTTTTTCCTAAGTCTTGATTATATTATTGTAGGTTGGGTAGAGCGACAGCGAAACCCAACGTTAAATTATTTAACAAACAAGAAACCGGGTTTATTATCCTGATGATTAAAATTACAAAGTTTCCTCTATAAACCCGGTTTCTGGGTAAATCCTTGTAGTTGGGTTTCGTACCTCAACCCAACCTACGTTATGGTTAATTAATATATTTTATATCTAAACTAAATAACAAAATCCTCTGTAATTACAGCTTCACCTAACACTAATTGTACTGTAAATTCTTCCCCTACTTCTCCTGAAAATTGACATTGAATAATCCTATCTTCACTTCTAGCTGTAATTTCTTGAAAAACTTCATTTTCACTTAAAACAATTAGTTTAAAATTAGGAGGAAGATAAACATCATCCCCAGTCGGATAAACCCGTAAAGTTATTTCCACTCTAAAAGAATCATCATTTTCTGGTAGTAAATTTACCAGTAAAACTACAGAATGACTCGACAAATCTGATCGTAAATCAATAAGTTTTGTACCTTGAATTTCGTCCCTACTTCTAAATACTAATCGTGAAGGACTTAATAATTCATTTGCTGCTTGCCATCCAGTAGTTAAAATATTATCAAACCATTGAATTAAATTCACCCGACTTGGTATGATTTCTACATCTATAATAGGAACACCTAATCTATCTGCAAGTAAACCTTGTTGATGCAAAGATTCTACTTGCTCACAAGCAGATTGAGAACCTTTTAAATGCAAAATTATACTACCCATCTTAATTTCCACAACCCTAATATAAGGACATCCTGTTATCGCCCTCACTTTGCTCTCAATTTCTAACAATTGTTTTGCTGACACATCATCAGGGATTCTAATTAATAAATTTCTTTCTTTTTCAAAATTAGGAGGTTGAGGCTGTTTTCTATATTTAGAATTAAACAGATGAAAAATGATATTTTGAGGATTACCAATTTCCTGTTTCAGAAGTTTTTCTAAGCAAAAATGAATCCCTTTTTTCTTTTTGTCATTACTTAGTTTAGTTCTGAGAGAATCAACTGATGAAATATCTTCCAGTTCAGGCACCATATCTGGAAGTTGTTTTCCTACTAATACCATTAATAAATACTGCTTGTGAAATTTACTTAAGCCTTCTCCCATTGGTAAGTATTGATTTCTAATTTTTTCCACCTCAAGAATTAAATTATTAACATTCCAAGTAGCTTGAGCTTCAGCATAAAAGTTATAATTAACTAAATCTTGAAGACACTTAGGATTACTTGCAGCTTGATTCATCGAATTTACCTCGCAACGTTTTTTTATAATAGTCATAATTTTACCATTGTTATTAATAATGACCATTAGTCAGAAATAATTTCTATTATTAATTCGCCTTGTAGAGTATTAATTGTGAGGCAATAAAGATGTTTTATTTGGCTTCATCAATTGTATTTACAAAAAGAGGACTGCTTTTATGAGCAATAATAACGCTTTAGTTACTACCGCAAGTGGTGCATTAGTTGCTACTAAATTAGTCGCCGCTACCGGAGCAACAGCGACTGGTATAGCTACCACAACTGGGGGTATCGGTATTACTACTGCAGCAACAGCAGCAGGTGCCGCAACTTCTGTAGCGATCGCTCCAGTAGTCGCCACAGTTGCAGCATTTGCAGCACCAGTAGTAGCTGTTGGAGCATTAGGTGTGTGGTTAACGCGACCTAGATCCCGTTAATTTTCACTAAACAGCATCTACATTTCTAGGGTGCGTTGCAACGCACCCTACACCACTCACAAAATTAAATTATTAAAATCAAGGAGTTTTTTATTATGGGATTTTTGGAGGATTTATGGCAAGGTACAAAAAGAGTTTTCTCTAAATCTTGTCCCCGATGTAAAACCAACGATGCTGACTTGCCATCTGAAAGAAGAATCATCAGAACTTTGATTAATCAACATCCACACGATCATATTCATTTCCATAAAAGACATGATGGCACAATGCAACCTCAAATTCAACGCACTTGGGATAAACATATTGCTTTTCGCTGCCAAATTTGTGGGTATCTATGGGAAGAACATAGTAGGGATGCTTTTCCTGGTTAGGTGAGGAATTGAACTTCCATAAGCTATTAGTTTTTAACCTGTAGGGACGTTGCATACAACGTTCTTACATTATGGTTAATAATGTATTCTATATCTAAAATAAATCACAAAATCGTCCGTAATTAAGGCTTACACTAAAACTAATTGTATTGAGTTAGGCTTAAAATTTGTCAACTATGAACTAATTATTCAATTGGCCATCAAAATATATTCGACTCGAAATCAAGTTTGTTCAAATTAATCTAAAATTTGAGTATTTGATTATTAAAAGTTCATCTAAAATTATGCTCAAAAAAAACAAACCAATAATTAGTCTAATTCTCAGCTTATTCTCCCTAACTCCTACGATCGCCCCCACCTTAGCAGCGCCACCCCGTACCCCAGATCAAGAAGAAACCTGCGAAATTTTAGTCATCGGTGGCGGTTTGTCAGGAGCAGCAACTGCCTACGAATCACTATTAGCAGGACGCACCGTTTGTATCACCGAAATCACCGACTGGGTGGGCGGTCAAATTTCCTCCCAAGGCACCTCCGCTCTCGACGAACGTGGAACTCAACGCAGTCTCCTTTTTTATCCCCGTGGTTATCTAGAATTACGGGAACGCATTGAGGAAAAATACGGGAGATTAAATCCTGGCACTTGTTGGGTAAGTGTCTCCTGTTTTATGCCTTACGATGGTCACGGTATCCTATTTCAGATGTTAGAGGATGCTGCCAAAAAAGGTGGAGGTACATTAAATTGGTTTCCCAATACTGTTGTCAAAGAATTAGACATTTCTAATAATCAAATTAATAGAGCGATCGCTATCCAACATCAACCAGCAGCAAATACGCCACCCCTCAATACCGAACCCCTATCTCAAATTATTGAAGATGCTTACCGCTACGAAAACTCAGCGCGACTTGACAAAACCATAATTCAGTTTGTACCCCAACCATCCCCAGAAAAAACTGGTGGTGCAGACTGGTATGTTGTGGAAGCCACCGAAACTGGAGAAATTATTGCTCTAGCAGATGTTCCCTACCGTCTCGGTATCGACCCCCAAACTTATGTTGACCCCTCATCTCCCGTTGACACTAGAGACCCCTATTGTACTCAAGGTTTTACCTACACCTTCGCAATGGAGGCGACCGAAACACCTCAAATTCATGTGAAACCGCCATTTTATTCTCGGTACGCTCCCTACTATAGTTATGAATTATCCAGATTAGCTAATTTCAACCTAGTTTTCAGCTATCGGCAAATTTGGTCGATGAAACCAGATGCACCCCAACCCCCCGACTACAAAAAACGAACTATTTATCCCGGCGATATTTCCATGCAAAATTGGACTTGGGGTAATGACTACCGACCTGGAAACCGGGACGATAATTTGATTTACACTCGCGGACAACTACAAGCTACAGGTCAACTGCAACCAGGAGGTTGGATGGGTGGTTTGCGTGCCGAAACCCTCCGTCGAGGTGAAGAAAATGCTCTCGGTTATTTTTATTGGTTGGTTGAGGGTACCACTGACTCCCAATTAGGGGAAGGGGTAAAGCAAAAATATCCAAATCATCGTTTATTGACTGGGTTTGACGCGCCAATGGGAACAGCTCACGGGTTGTCAAAATATCCTTATATGCGAGAGGGACGACGCATTATTGGTCGTGTCGGGAAAACTCACCCAAGAGGTTTTACTGTGGGAGAGGTTGATATTGCTAAAAAGAATTTTCGGGATAATTTTTATCTACAAAATTTACCCCCAGATATGTTGCATTATTTGTGGGGAAGTGTGGCTGCTTTTGTACCCCCAGATGCACAAATTAATTCAATGAAAGAAATGCCTCAAAGAGCAAGAGCAACTGTTTTTCCTGATAGTGTAGGGATAGGTCATTATGCCATAGATTTTCATCCTTGTATGACAAAAAGTCCAGCAGAAGCACCAGGTAATACTGAAAGAGCAGGTATTAGGCGAGGTCAGGGTTCTGCCTATCCTTTTCAAATTCCTTTACGAGCAATGATTCCCCAAAAAATTGATAATTTGTTAGTAGCTGGAAAGAGTATCGCGACAAGTTATATTGCTGCTGCTGCTTATCGAGTTCATTCTTTTGAATGGTCTGCTGGAGCTGCTGCTGGTACAACAATTGATTTTGCTTTAGAAAGGGGTATTTTTCCTTATGAATTAATTGATGATATGCCTTCTAAAGAATGGGAATTAGAAATATTACAGGGTCGTTTGCAGGAAAATGGCAATCCCACAGCTTTTCCTGAAACTTCTATTTTTAATAATACTTGGGATGAATGGAAATAGAATTAGAGATGAGGTATTTGTGTTGAGTGGAAAATATAGTAGAAGTCAAAAGTTAAAAGTTCAATTCTTGCTGTGACTATATTTGAGAATTTGAGAATTTCCTAACAGTAATGGTGAGTGCTATAAAAGAAATAATTCTACACTCATCACAAAATTATCATATTCTATCCACCTAAAAATTTATACCGTTAAATGTCAGGCAGATAGACCTCTGAAAAAATTAATCTTTAGGGATGTCTAATGTTTTCAAATTTATTGATTTAATATATAGACTTTTTTTGGATTGTGTATGAACTTGGTAACCTAAAGTTTTTCAACTTGAAATAAGGAAACTAACTTAGGGTGAGACGTACTAGAAACAAAAGCATCATAGTTATATCTATACTTTGGTTTTTTAATCGCGACAGAAAATGTATGATTACAAGTTCTATTAATTGAAACTTGTCTAAATTTAGAAATTTTACATTTAGTTGGTAACATTTTTCTACTTAATAAAAAATAACTCTAGTTTTTGTCAGAATACTTATCACCATTACCTATTAACCGCGAGCTTTTTTGTTTCCCTGATATTACTCCAGTAAAAATAAATCTAACATCTGTTAGTTAAATTTTGAATAAATTTTGGTTAAGCTTCAGTAAAAAGGCGGATTTATGATTAACAATAATATCCTCTTGGCATAATTAGTAATAAATAACTATAGCAACCCCTGCATTGGTTGTGACAATTTTTATAATCATTCGGAATGTAGGTTTCAATCTTCAGTTATTAAGTAATTAACACAGGGGAAATTACTTTTTTGCTAATAATAGCCTAGTTAATGTTTATTATTCTTATATTGTACGGACGTTTTGCTGACGCAAAGCTCCGCAATTCAAGTCGGCGACAGCCGAAACGCTGCGCGACATGTTTGCGGAGCATTCCGGAACGGAAAACGCATTTTTGTTATGCAACGTCCCCAGACTCCCCACCCTCCCCACCCTCCCCACAAGGTTTTCAGGAGTTCCTTATCAGGGATAGCTTAAAAGGGGAGGCTTTAGACCACAATTTTTTAGTAATTATTAATTATTAATTATTAATTATTAATTATTAATTATTTAATGAGGCATTTTGGTGGGCAAAGTAATAGTAAATTCTGTTCCATGGTCAGAGTTAGAAATTACTTCAATTTTTCCACCATGCTGTTTAAGAATCTGGTAGCAATTTGTTAATCCTAAACCGGTACCTTGACCAACAGGTTTTGTCGTAAAAAATGGGTCAAATAATTTGTCTAAAATATTTGCTGGTATTACCGGACCATTATTCCAAAAACTCACTCTAACTCGATCTATATCTATTTTTTGTGTTTGAATTTTTAAAGTAGGAACAAAATCTATTTGACTTGGTTGCAATTGAAATTCTGGTTCATTAATGGCATCAAGAGCATTGGCAAGTATATCCATAAATACTTGATTCATATTAGCTGGATAACACTCAACTAAAGATAAATCTCCATAGTTTTTAATTAATTTGATTGAGTGAAGTTTATAATTTAAAATTACCAGAGTATTTTCAATACCTTCATTGAGATTAATAGATTTAACATCCGCCTCATCCAGGTGAGAAAAATTTCTTAAAGACTGAACAATTTGTCGAATCCTTTCTGCACCATTTCTCATAGAAGATAAAATTTTCCACAAATCTTCAGTTAAAAAATCTAAGTCAATTTCTTCTAGATAATCTTCAATTTCTGGCTTTGGTTGAGGATAATGCTGCTGATATAAATCTACTAACTCTAATAAAGTTTCGGCATATTCTTTGGCATACTTAGTATTGCCAGAAATAAAGTTAATTGGATTATTAATTTCATGGGCAACTCCAGCAACCATTTTCCCTAAACTAGACATTTTTTCTGTCTGAATAAGTTGGGATTGAGTTTCTTGAAGTTGCTGTAGTGCTTTAGTAAGTTCAATAGTCCGTTCTTCCACGCGCTTTTCTAAAGTTTTTTGAGATATTTCTAGCTGATGAGTATATTCTCCCACCCACAAAATAAGTTGATTTAAAGAAACAGCTAATAATCCAACTTCATCTTCTGTATTCACAGTAGCTTGTAGGTGGAAATTAGATTCTTTAGTAACTCTTTGAGCAACTTCAGTCACTTGTTTTAAAGGATTAGCAATTACACTACTGATGTAAATTGCTAAAAATGTTGCAGTTCCTAGAGAAATAAAAATACTAATAAGAAGAATTCTTCTTTTGAATTTAATTACTGTATCAAAACTAGAATTAGCTTGCAAATATTGACTCTCTGCTAGTTTCAGAATAGAGGTTAATTTTCCCGATAAACGCTCGAATTTTAGATCTATTTGAGTAGCTCCTTTGTCAGTTAATGAAACAATTATTGCCTTTTGCGCTTGAGGCACTTCCTCTGGTTTTAAATTAGGTGGGTCAATTTTTTTCCATAGAGATTCAATCCTATCTACATAATCGTTTGTGACTGTTGTATAAGATTTTAATAGTTCTTGATATTCCCTAATTTCTATAGCTAAATCATTAGGATGAGCATCTATAAAAACAGCAAGATATTCTAAATTTTTTCTCACTCTACTAACATATCCTAAAAATTTTGCTTTCTCAAAATCAAACCAAATATGTTTAGTCAATGCTGGAACTAAATTTTGAGGATGGGAACTCATCCCCAATACAGATTTTTCCAAATCATTCAGAATTTTACTTTGTTTGTCTGCAATATTTAATGTTTTTAGCGCCTGCTTTTCAGCATATTCTGAAATTATTAAGCCTATAGTAATTCCAATTACTGCAACACCAATAGCTATGGCATAACTATAACCAAATTTTTGAGCAATACTCAAACGCTTTAATACATTACTTATCTTATTGCTCTTAAATTTACTTAGCCGTTTCAAAATATTATTTTTATTTGGCTGTCGCATCTTATTTATTAGAGAATAATTAACTTCTATATCTTGGCAATAGTCTTTTTCTTCAGATTGCATAAAAACTTGTATTTTTATTAGCTATTTGATTTTCAGCAACTATAAGAAATAGTTCAGAGTAGGGGAATATTTTGAGGAAAAAATCTGCCTTATGTCTAGCTTTTCGGCTAAACCAGCTCCTACATTTATTTTCAAGTTTAACTAAATATACCTACTTATTTACAACTGATAACTGATAACTGAAATGACCAACTCCGAAAATTTAGCACCCTGAAATGTCTGATATTTTTATCTCTATTTTCTCTCAACTGATAACTGATAATTGAAATGACCAACTCCGAAAATTTAGCACCCTGAAATGTCTGATATTTTTATTTCTATTTTCTCTCAAAAAATGTGTATTTTTCACAGAAAAAAAAATCTTAATCAAGTCATAAGTTATAAGTCATAAGTCAGAAGTTATAAGTTTTTTGTCACGGGGATTTTGAACAATCCTCCAAAAACATTTCGCCAATCAAGGCGGGGTTTTCGACCCAATCCTGTTTGATAATTTTTTGATTTATCTATAGGGTTGAGCGAAATTTATGAAGCACAGTTATTTTTATTATTTTATCCTCCCTATTAAACTTTTCCCTATCAGGTTCCCATTTTTTTTATTCAACAACATCCCTTACGGCAAATATTAGTATTTCTGGTTGATTTGCTATTTGTGAGTTAGTAGTATTATACCAATTCCCAAAAGTATTGCTATACTTAAGTAGCACTTCAATTATTAAGTAATTAACACAAGATAAATCACTTTTTTGCTAATAATAGCCTAGTTAATGTTTATTATTCTTATTTTGTACGGACGTTTTGCTGCGCGACATGAAACGCATTTTTGCTATGCAACGTCCCTACCCCCACACAGACCACACGGACCACACTTCCCCACCCCATCGGATATAGCATTCTTTTTCAGAAATGGTATTATTTGTCGTCCCAGAACAACTGGTAATCAAAAGTAAAGTATATCCAATAAAATTACGCCGTTTCATACTTATTTTCAATTCTAAATTTAGCTGAATTACTAAATTATATGATCTCCAGTTGAATACTTATGAATAAGGATGAAGGAGTCAGTAGGGAAGAAGAAGGAAGAAGAGAAGAAAGTTTTTTATAACTAATTAAACGGACATGATATTACATAATAACATTGATCCTCTCTGTTAAACTGTTCCATATTCCCTAAAATATAGAACTTTTTACCTAATACCAATTCACTTTAAAGATGTCACAAATAGTTTCAAACTTTAAATGTCAAATAATTGCCTCAAACCTTTCTCTTGTCAAAGTTTTTAGCCTATCCAATA
>NZ_JAAHGT010000322.1 GCF_010672385.1 Okeania sp. SIO2F4 | reverse complement strand
TCATTCCTGATTGTGCAATATGGTATTAAATCTCTTATATATGAGTTATAGATTTATTCAGCCCACCCTAATTACAGTTTTGTTTGATTTTGAGATTCATGCCATTTCTCAATCTTAAATTTTTGAAAATACAGCCATCTTCAGATACTTCCATTCCATTTATAAGATATGTGTTGGAATATTGATTTTTATGTTTAACAGACTGAGTTTTTTTAAGTTTCAATATATTATTTTCATTGGCTGAAAATTTTTGATTTTGAGTATAGTTTTTTGAGAAAGAAGGATACTCAAAAAATACAGTTAAACATATAGGTATTAAGGCAATTAAACCGATTTTTTTTAATAATAAAATAGTCATACTAAGTACCAGGGTAAAATTAATTTAATTCATATTAGATGTAGGGAACAGCGGTGAAACCCCGCGTCGCGAATTGTTAGAAAGAGAGGGAATATAAAATATACCTGAGTAATAGATATACAAATAATTTTGTCTACTTACTTTTGCCTTAAATTTTTTACTGTAAACTCAGGTTTGTTGATTAGCAGGCTAAAAATTTCAATTACCTAAAGTAATAATTAGCCTGAGTTGAAAGGAGTCCAAGAAAGTGTTTATTGATATCTAGATACTCTATCCCTTTTTTAACAAGGGTAGGAATACTCAATAAGAAGGGCAGCATGGGTAGATGGGTATATAATTTTTTATACAAAACATTCTCTAAAAAAAACAGATTATTTTTGATAGACTCTTTTAGGGATTTGTACTTAACTCAAAATTTAAAGAGGAAACTTGAACAGCTATATAGCCTATTACTTATATATATCAAGTTTAGCTAATCAAGTTTCGGAAAGGAGATCTATTTTTGACTGAATATTTAGTATTTTTGTGATTTAGTATCAGATTAAGTCTGGTTAAACAGGCTGAAATAGTAGGATATCTTGCTGCTTTGACAGGTCGCTACAGAGCGAGGATTTTCAGGTAGCTTAGGAATTAATATAAAATGTTCTTCTAAAAGAATAAATAAACTTAACCAAAAATTAATAACTCGAATAACTGGTTGGAATTTTATTATTGATGTTTGCTCTTTAGGGATTTATGGCTTATTAATATACCAACTAAGTTCTGGGAATTTTTAATTATTAAATATTATAATCATCTCTCACTATCTTAAAAATTGAATTTATTAAAGGGATTTAAAGCTATAATATACTTTGAATATTCAACAAACTACCTAGAATAAAAATATGTCAATAAAGTCAAAAGCAACTAATAGTAAATCACAAATAACTAATGAACAAAAAGAAGCTGCTGAAGCTGAGATTAGGGAAAAGCAAAAAGCTGTTGATTATCGAACAACGGAATATCCAGTGGAGGTTATTGTTCAGAAGTATCTGGAAGGAGAAGAAAACGATAATAATGAGTTATTTATACCTGATTATCAAAGAGAGATGGTTTGGGATGATGAAAGGCAGTCAAAATTTATTGAGTCTGTATTTTTAGGATTACCAATACCTCCAATATTTGTTGCTGATATTAATGATGAAGAAAATGAAGAAGATGAAGCTAGTTTAGAGATTATAGATGGTACTCAACGTATCCGTACTTTAACTAGGTTTATTAAAAATGAGCTAATACTATGTGAATTGAAGAAGTTAGGTCAACTCAATAATTTTAGATTTGAAGACTTACTTCTTTCTCGTCAGAGACGCTTCAACAGAGCTACTATTCGGATAATTCAACTAACAGAAAAAGCAGATGAGGAAACACGAAGAGATATTTTTGAAAGAATTAATACAGGTAGTGTTCAGTTAAATGAAATGGAAAAACGCAGAGGTATATTATCAGGAAAAGTTACTGATTTAATTGATGAATTATCAAAATTACAAAAATTTAGGAATCTTTGTTATTTTTCTCAAGCAGCTATTAAGCGACAAGATCCTCAAGAATTTGTACTACGTTTTTTTGCTTTCTTGGATAGGTATGAAAATTTTGATAGTAAGTTGGGAATAATTAATTTTCTTGATAAGTATTTGAAAAATGCTAATGATGATGAAAATATAGACTTAGAGAAAATGCAGTATGAATTTGAAAAAATGATAGAATTTGTCGCAGAAAATTTTCCCAATGGTTTTCGTTCAGGTAAAAAATTAAATCAAACAACTACTAGGGTTAAATTTGAATCTCTTTCTGTAGGTGTTGCTCTTGCTTTGAGAGAAAAAAATAATCTTCAGTATCAAGGAGATGATTTGTTGAATTCTCCTAGGAGTAATTTTCAAAATTACACGAAAGGTGATGCAAGTAGTTCTAATAAGAAGGTAATTCGACGCATTGAATATGTTAGAGATCGACTGTTAGATAAATAATGGCAAACATATCATTTGTATTTCAAGATTTTGATGAACGTTGCAAAGAAGTTAGTGAATATTTGACTTTTATCGATGATTTACAGAAAGGAAAAATTAAATTAATTACAGAAAGTCAAGTAAATAATAAACCTAAAAAAATAGACAAGGAATTAGAAGATACCTTCAAGGCAAGTGCTTATTTATTGCTTTACAATTTAATAGAATCGACAATGAGAAATGCTATTGAAGCAATATTTGATGAACTAAAAAATCAAGGTGTTTCATTTGACCAAATTAGACCGGAGTTAAAAAAAATTGTGCTTGATAATCTTAAGCAGAGAAATTCCGATAAAATTACTGAGAAAATCAAAAATCTATCTCTTGATATTATTACTATAGTATTTGATGAATCGGTATTTAAAGAAGGAGAGATATTCTTTGGAAATGAAAAACTATTTTCTGGTAATTTTGATGCTAGAAAGATTAAAACATTAGCTAAAGAGTATGGATTTTCTGCGCAAACAAAAACTGATAGTAGCGATTTATTAATAGTTAAAACTAAGAGAAAAGATTTAGCACATGGAATTAAATCTTTTGCAGAGGTAGGAAGGGAGAAAAGTCCTGATGAACTAATAAAAATTCAAGATAAGGTAGTAAAGTATTTGAGACAAATTCTGGAGAATATTGAAACATATTTAACTAATCAAGAATATTTAGACTCGTCTACAAATTTTCTCTAATATCATGTTCAGATTATGAAATATAACTCAACTTTATTGAGTTAAGGATTTTTTGAAGAAGCAAGAAAGTACATTAGTCTATAGATAAATACCTTATGAGTTTTAGTTTTATCTGTTTGCGCAGAATTCCGTAGGAAACCATATTGAAATATAACTATCATAAGAATATTGAAACATATTTAACTAATCAAGAATATTTAGACTCGTCTACAAATTCTCTCTAATATCATGTTCAGATTATGAAATATAACTCAACTTTATTGAGTTAAGGATTTTTTGAAGAAGGAAGAAAGTAAATTAGTCTATAGATGGATAGCTTCTGAGTTTTGGTCTTATCTGTTTGCGCAGCATTCTGTAGGAAACCGTATTGAAATATAACTATCATAAATTATTCAAGCATAATATTATTAGGACATTTTCAAATTATCAAACTTAGTCACAGTAAGAATTTAACTTCTGACTTCTAACTTCAATTAGAGTTTGCTGAAAAAATATGAGTGGGTTTGGGTAGGAGTCAGGAATCAGAATAAATGGGAATTATAGAGGAGGTAGGAGGAAGAATCGTTCCTTAATTTTTCTGCAGCAATCTAAAAACTCACACTTTTTTACACCTAAAAATTCCAAGACCTTTATCCATCAAGACTTTTATATTTAATTGGCAAACCCCAATTAGATCAGTCACCAGTAAGCAATTTTTCCTTTTAAACTGATAACTGATAATTGTATTTACTCTCGCCAACGACCGGAACGAAGAATACTAATAATTAACCACAACCCAAGAAAACTAGCTACTGCAAATAAAGCTTCACTTAACACAGATAACTGACTACTTTGAGAACCCGCAGTCACAATAGCAGCACCGATAATTAAGGAACCTACAACCACACTAAAAGATAATCTATTAGCTGACTTATCTACACTACGACGCAAAGGTTCAATATCTTTTAGAGTCAAATTCCACTTCAATGTTTCGGAAGTAAGTCTGTCTAAAAATAAGTCTAGTTGACGAGGCGACTCTAAAGATAAATTCTTCACATCAATAGCTGTTCTTAATAAAGTTTGCACCGGATCATCCCCTAATAATTGTCGGCGAAATAAATCAGTCATTAATGGTTTAATCTCATCCAAAAGATTAAGTTGGGGATAAAAACTACGAGCGACACCTTCTAAATTTGCTAAAGTTTTGGAATATAAACCTAAATTACTCGGCAATTTAATTTTGTTGTTACGACAGAGTTGTAAAATGTCATAAAATACTTCAGAGAAATTGATTTCCGCCAAGCTAAGATTGTAATATTTTCTCAGCATTTTGCTATAATCATTTTCTACCTTAGCTAAGTTTGGTGGTTGAGCAACTTCAGCCATTTGTAAAGTTAGTTGAGTACACCTTTGAGCATCTAAATCAACTATTGCTAATAATAGTTCTGTTAAATTCTGTTGACTACGAGGATCGAGGCGACCTACCATGCCACAGTCTAGTAGAGCAATGCGCCCATCTTGCAAATAAAATATGTTGCCTGGATGGGGGTCGGCGTGGAAAAAACCGTTGATATAAAATTGTTGAAAGAAAGCACGACATAGTAAGGTGGAGAGCGCTTGCTTCTCTGAATTTATATCGCCATTGTCGTTAGTACCTTTGACTTTTGCTGATAAAATTGGTTTACCATTCAGCCATTCTAGAACTAAAAGCTTAGAAGTGGTTAGCTCCCAATATACTTTCGGAACCATGATTTGCTTCGGGTCAAACCATTTACTTGTAGATAGGTTCTGGCGTAGTTCATCAGTATAACCAGCTTCTTTAGTAAAATTCAGTTCTGCTCGCAAAGCATCGCCAAATTCTTCAGCTAAGGAAAGAATGTCATAGTTTTTGCCAAATTCTGTCAATGAGATTAACTCACCTAAATTTTTGAGTAAAGCAATATCTTTATCAACTATTTTATCAATGCCAGGCCGTTGAACTTTGAGAGCTACTTCCGTACCGTCTTTTAAAGTAGCTTTATAAGTTTGAGCAATGGAACCTGCTGCCACACACTCAGTATTAATGTAGCTAAATATTTCTTCCAGAGGTTGGGAGAGTTGTTGACGAATTAAGATTTCTACTTCAGACCAAGATATGGGTGGCACATCTGCCTGCAAACTTGACAGGGTATCGATATAGTCTGCTGGCAATAGGTCTGGACGGGTACTCAGTAGCTGACCGAGTTTTACATACACTGGGCCTAAATCTATAAGAATATTGCGCAGAACTGCTGGTGTTGGTAAGTCTGGTTCACCAGTTTTGCCTCCTGTGAGGAGAGTTCTCATATAGTCCCAACCGTTACGGAGGACAATTTCGACTATTTCTGCTTGACGAGAGCTAGTTACTGCAAGGCTAGATAACACTTGACCTCCCTATAATGCTGTTGATATTTGGTTCGGCTTTCGGGACAATTTGATTGTCTGTATATATCTACATATTAAGATAGCGTTGACAAAAAACTTTTGTTTTGGATAATTATCACTTTTTTCAGTATTTGTCAATTATTTTTGATAGTAGTTGCAGGTTTAATTATTGGGAATGGAACTAGAACAGCAAAGGGTCTGTAGCGCAAATATTTATGAAATTATTATTAAAGCAATAATTTAACTTTTGAATTTTTAATTTTGAATTAATAAATAGTATCTGTTGTAACAGAAATAAAATTAGAAATTAAGAATCTAGACGGATTTATGCTTTACATGATACTCAAAATTTTTTATATTTATTTTAGAATTCACTTAAAATAGCAATGACTAATATAGAATCTATAGCAATTGAGCGGTTTCATGCTCATAGTCCTATAAACTTAGACAGTTGTCAAGTAAAGCGAGAGTTAGTTGGCTCTAGAGTAGTAATGGTGATTGACTGTCCATCTACAGCAAAGTGCCACGAGCTGTGGCGCGATCGCTACTTATTAATGCGTCGTTGTTTGGATTTATGGTTAGCTAATCAAATTGTAATTAGTTATAAAGGGCATCCTTACGGTCGTACTCCGATGCGACAGCCTTTGGTATAGGATAAATTTTTAATTTTTGGTATGGCAATCCTATTTAAAATAGGAGTCATTAATTAGCCTATTGCTAGGGTGAGGCTGTTGTCTACAGCTATTACCTTTTTCCTATGAAATGCTCTGAAGAAATTGTTGGGAAGAAGGTTTAAATGCCCTATTTAAACAACTAAATTTAGGATTGCTGTATCTATAAATTAATTAGGGCTTGCTGAATAAATCTAAAAACATTGACAGATAAAGGTAAAAGCCTTTTTAGGTATTGAAAAATTACCTGGTTTTCAGCTCTTCATGCTCAAAAAGGAGCGCATTTTTGGCGTATAGTTGGGCAAAAAAATTACTCCTCTACTCCACTAATCTTTAAAAAAGACTTTTTCAGCAAACCCTAATTAGAGGGTCGCACTGCTATTTTCTGTTTCCCGAATTAATAGTTCCTACTCCCTAAAACAAAAGAATTTTGTATCTCATTCAGAGATGAAAATTGTTATAAATAACTAGGGCTTGCTGATTAAATCCAAAGTAAGCATTCAGCTTTTAAAGGTACAAGATTTACTAAAATTAGCTTATGGTCTTTTTATTCATAAGTTTTCATTCTCTTTGGAGACTAATTCCTCCTTTCGTATGATAATGACTTAATAACTCATAGCTGATAGGTGACAGCTGACGGCTGAATGCTTACAATCTAAAAGTATTTACATATAAAAACTTTAGCCTTTTTTATGCGAAAAAAGTATAAGCTTTTTGCTTCCCATCGCTAAGAATGTGAGGATTTTTAGTAGACAAGAGCAGAAAAATTAAGGAGCAATTCTTCCAACTACATCCTCAGTAATTTCTATTTCTCCTGACTCCTGATTCCTGACTCCTACCCTCACCTATAATACTTATTCACCAAACCCTAATTACTTTTAGCTTTGATACGGCTTCATTCAATTTTATGATCTTTATTTCTGTTTGTTAAACTCCTTGAATAATTTGTTGCGCTTCCTCCTATTTAAAGTATCTATATTATTGGTTACTGGTTAAGTAGCAGTTGGTTGTTGTTTAGAGTTTGAAGGAATTTTTGTGTTGTTATTGACGATTTATTCTATTGATTATGCAACATCTACAAAAATTTGTGCCATACTTCTAGTAATTTGAGTTATTTGTTGTGCATATTTTGTTTCTTGTTCTGTGACTACTACAGTAGAGTTAATTGTTGTTTGAATATCTATGACTAAAGTACCTATAACAATCCGCGCATAGGTTGTAACAATTCAAAAACTAGAAATAAACTCCGAAACTCTTACCCGTTCCCTATTACCTCCATACCTCCATACCAAAAAGTGGCAAGATTTTTGACACGAATAAAATAGGATTGCTATATGTAGTCTGCTAATTTTTTACTTTTATCTGCAAGTTTACAAATTTCTGTGGCAAATAAGGAAAACCTGTACCATTTCCTCCTGAATTTATAGCTTCTATAGTAGCATTAATATCTAAGTAAAGAGGCACAAAAAACATAATTCATAAACATTAGGAATCTGATGATTTTGTTGAGTTAAACGGAAAATTTGTTGGGAAATGGTTTGTACTTTATCTTTGAAAGTAGACTAATAAAAAAAATCTATGTCAGAAATAATTCAAACAACTAAACCTATTCAAAAAATTATATTTGGTAGCCCAGGTACAGGCAAAAGTTATAAAGTACGGGAGATAGCAAATAATTATTTACAAATTCAATGGAATGAGCAAACAAAATTCTTAGAAAATACAATTAAAACTGTCTTTCATCCTGAATATACATATTCAGATTTTTTGGGGAAATTATTACCACAAACTACTGCAGGTGGTGCTGTTATTTATAAGTTTTATGCCGGTCATTTTATCCGAGTATTAGGGTTAGCATATAAATATTTAATTGATGGTAGTAACCAAAATGTACTTTTGGTAATTGATGAATTAAATAGAGGAAATGCTGCTGCTATTTTTGGTCCGATTTTTCAATTGTTAGATAGAGAGATAGATAATTGGTCAAGTTATGATGTGAATTTATCAGAGTTAGAAATAGTCGCTTTGTTGAGGGCGATGGGATATGATGCTCAAACAACTGATAAAAATATACAGGTGGATGGAAGTAATTTTGATGTGTTTTGTCAGATGACAAAAATGAAACTAGAAATGAATGATAACCAGGATGGTTTACGAGTATTAGAAAATTTGACAACTCAGAGAATTTCTATTCCGAGAAATTTATCAATTATCGCTACGATTAATACTTCGGATGAGTCTATATATTATTTGGATAGTGCTTTTAAAAGAAGGTGGGATTGGGAATATGTGGATGTACCTGGTTATGGCAGAGAAAAAACTAAGGATATATTGATAGAAGGTAGGGAAGAAAAATGGTTGGATTTTGTGAATAAGTTAAATGATTTTATTAAGGTTAATCATCAAGTGATTCGACGTATTGAAGATAAACAAATTGGTGTTTGGTTTTTGAAAGCAGAGAATAATCAAGTTACTAAAGAATCCATAGAAAATAAATTAATGTTTTATTTGTGGGATAGTGTATTTCCTAGAGATAGAAGACCTTTAGAAAGTTTGTTGTCGAAGGGCGATCGCCAAAGTATTAAGTTAATTACTTATTCTGACTTTGTTGCTTTATCAGATGATTTTATTGATGGGATTATTTCTTGTGAATGGTTGACTTTTTGAATCACTTTTTTTTGAAGAGGATTAGTCCGTAGTGGTTTGGTTTCAAAACTTTTTTCAAGTTACAGAATAGTTTGGAGAATTTACTTGTTGATGTTCTACCTTGGTTGAAGTTTACTAAAGTAAAGCCTAATTTTTATTCTTTTTGGATATAGTCGATACTTTTATTGCGTATGTAGCAATATGAGTTTTTGCTCAGTCTGAGAACTTTTATTGCGTATGTAGCAACAGGAATTTTTGCTCACTCTGAGATTTAGGTAGTCAATACTTTTATTGCGTATGTAGCAATAGGAGTTTTTACTCAGTCTGAGAACTTTTATTGTGTATACAGCAATAAGAATTTTTGCTCAGTTTCAGATTTAGGCAGTCTGAGAACTTTTATTGGGCATTGGTAATTGGTGGGATGATTTTCTACGCTTAGGTGATACCCATCACTTACTCTGGTTAAATATTTAGAGGTATTAGAAATAAATTACTTTTAAAGTTTCATCTCTTGATTTACCAACGTCTTTTATTGCGTATACAGCAATAAGAATTTTTGCTCAGTCTTAGGTGTAGGAAATTACTCCTATTGCGTATGCAGCAATAGGAATTTTTGCTCAGTCTTAGGTGTAGGAAATTACTCCTATTGCGTATGCAGCAATAAGAATTTTTGCTCAGTCTTAGGTGTAGGAAATTACTCCTATTGCGTATGCAGCAATAGGAATTTTTGCTCAGTCTTAGGTGTAGGAAATTACTCCTATTGCGTATGCAGCAATAAGAAT
>NZ_JAAHGT010000321.1 GCF_010672385.1 Okeania sp. SIO2F4 | reverse complement strand
TACACAATACTATAAACCGTAGGTTGGGTTAAGCGACAGCGCAACCCAACAGAAAACTTCTCAACTTGCTGTACCATTATGGCTGTATTAGCACCGTTGATTTTTGTTGGGTTTCCTTACGTCAACCCAACCTACACAATACTGAAACGCTTATATGTTAAAGTCTACAAGTCTCTGCGCGAGAGAAGAGTACACAACCCCCGCCTCTCCTCCTCCCACCCCCAGACGATACCCCACAATACTATTGGTAGGTGTCCCGTGTAACGCGCAAGGGGGGCGTATAAGTCTGAGTAACCTAACCATCCTTTTTTATCATGCCACCCGACTTTGTTAGCGAACTGTTCGTATACTTCTTTATTATACTCCTTCGTACCACCCAAACTTTGATAAATTTTCTTTTGCACAGAAAAGCCAAACTTACCATCACTGTATTTTACCCAAAGCTGGTCTATTATGCAGAGGTCTTCGCAAGGAAATTTCTCTATATCTTCGACCCTTAGGAAATGTTTCTCCTCTCGCCCTGCAACTTGTAACATAACACGATAAGCTTCCATATCCGCCTCTTTCCAATTTTTAGCAGCTAGGAATTCACGCAGTTTAAAATATTTAGAAGGTAAACTTTGTTGTGGTGAAACTTCCAGGAGTTTTTTAGTCGAACCATTGTCAAAAATATACTTTTTGCCAGATTTTTGCTCATTATCCAATGTCATTTCAGAGCAAAGTAATTGTCGAATTTTAGGGTAATTATCAATCCAATAATTTGCATTTCCTGTTTCCTGATTATTGGGTGTAGATTCAGGACTAAATATGATGGAATTAGTTAATAGAAGAGATTTATCAACAGCATCTTTTTCTAACTTAGCAAGTAGTTGATTATTATTCTTTAGTTCCAAAAGAAGGCGGGGATATCTGAGGGTAATAGCAGTAAACTTAGCTATTTGTTCTGTGGTTATTGTTTCTCTTTCAGCAAAAGTAACTCCAATAGAATAATAGGCAATATAAATCTTGAGTCTCAGTGCATTAATATATTGTTTTAAACGACGAGGATTATAATCAAAAAAATCAGCAACTATCCGGGTGGCTAATTTGAGGCTTTCTTGATCTAAATCTTTTTCAATAATTGGGAAAATAGGTAAATCTGGATATGAAATATTAGCCTCTTGAGATTCTGAATTTTGTTCTGAAACAGAAGACTCTTCTGCCTCTGTTTTTTCCACTTTTCTAAAAAATTTAGTAAAATTCAATACTTCAACAATTAAACTATGAGGAATCCAAAAAAAGCGTTTTTCTTCTTTTTCTGGAGAAGCTTTTATTTCTAAGATTTTTTCAACAAAACTATCCAGCGTCTTTTGAGAAGGTGTAGGAACCGAGAATGATAATTGCACAAACTTTTCCAGAAAACTAAAACCATAATCAACCTTTTTGCTCAACTTTTGACTTTCATTTTCTTCTCCTTGATTTTCGGCGATCGCTGAAGCTAGAAAAGGAATAACATTTCTTTGTTTAAAACTTATAGCTGCTGCTACTTTTTCCCTATCCATACCCAAAATAAAAATTATCTTTGGGTCATTAGAAATCATCATATTTAGAGCTTGTAATAAATCTGCGGATTTACCCAATTCACAACGGTCAAGGTCATCAATAAAAACATAAATCTTCTCATTTTTACCCACATAAGCATTAACAATTTTAGAAAAATCCTCGTGAAACTTTTCAATAAAAGCAACTTGTTTATCATAATCAGGATGCTCAAGATATTGAGTCAAATCCATTTTCTGGTCGCCAATTAAATCCTTTAATATTGCCAGAAGTTTTCCTACTCCAGCAAACCCAGCACCATAACCACCCAATTGTAACCAGAAACTTAAAAGTTGATTATTTTCTTCTTCTTTATTATCAGTTTTTTGCTCATCTTTTTCATCTTCCTCTTCTGCATCTGAATCTGTTTTGACAATATCTGCCAATCTTTCATAAAAAGGAAAAATTCCCGCGACTTTATCTGGAAAAAATACAACAATTGGAACAGAAGCAATAATAGTTGCCATTAACCATATTATTACCAAAGTCTGGAGAAATTTCACTGGTTTATTTTTCCAGTCAAGACGATTCCCGATTAGAATTAAGTAACTGCAGAAATTATATAAAATATCAGATAAATTGCGATTTTTAGATAATTGTTCTAAAAAAGAGAGAGCAAAAGTAGCCCAAAGAGATTCAGATTTATCATGCCGCCAAGCATTAAACCAAACAGTTTTAGTTTTCTGCTTAAATCTCAATTGCCAAAACTTGAATTTAAACAATCTAAGAAATTTATCCTTCTTCTTAATTTCTTTTAAATCTTCCTTATCTAATTCTTTAGACTTCCTTTTAACCTCAGATTCAAGTTGTTTCATAAAAGAAGACTTACCACTACCCCATTCACCTTCGATAGAAATAGTTAGTGGCGGTTTAGTATCTTTATGAGTTAAAAATTCAGCCATTGCTATAACATAAGGAGTAAAACCAAGGTAGTCATTTGTCTCTGGTTGGTCTCCTAGCGTATTATTTGGTTTTGAATTTTCTGTAGATTCAGACATTAGTTTAAAAGTAAATAATTATCGTCAAATTGCAATAAATTCAATTATACTCCTAGCCTCTCCAAATTTATTTTGTAGGTAACTTTGAGGATAATTAAGACCTCTCCCCCGACCCCTCTCCTGCAAGGATAGGGGGGAAATATTCTCCTCCTTCCCTGGTAGGGAAGGGGGTTGGGGGGTTAGGTTTTTTTTACCACAATTAAGGAGTAAAACCAAGTTCATCTTTTGTCGTAGGTTGGTCTCCTAGCGTATTATTTTGCTTTGAATTTTCCGTAGAATCTGGCATCAGTTTAAAAGTTAATAATTATCGTCAAATTGCAATAAATTCAATTATACTCCTAGCCTCTCCAAATTTATTTTGTAGGTAACTTTGAGGATAATTAAGACCTCTCCCCTGACCCCTCTCCTGCAAGGATAGGGGGGAAATATTCTCCTCCTTCCCTGGTAGGGAAGGGGGTTGGGGGGTTAGGTTTTTTTTACCACAATTAAGGAGTAAAACCAAGTTCATCTTTTGTCGTAGGTTGGTCTCCTAGCGTATTATTTTGCTTTGAATTTTCCGTAGATTCAGACATTAGTTTAAAAGTAAATAATTATCGTCAAATTGCAATAAATTAAATAATATAGCAGATTCCAAATACATTGAAGTATAGCGATTTTAACTCTAGTGAGGTGTATTAACGATCCCCCTAAATCCCCCTTTTTAAGGGGGACTTCCGGTTCCCCCCTTGAACAAGGGGGGTTAGGGGGGATCTCCAGGAGTATACCTCACCAAACTGAAATCTTTTGTACTATAATCATGCACTATTTTAGCTATACAACTACAGGTAAAATTGACTCAATTGCCTGCTAAAATTGCGTCGATTTTATGTTATAATCAACTAGCAAAATTATCAGCAATTAAGGGAAAAAAGTCGATTATGGCAACTTATTTAATTACAGGAACTAATCGTGGGATTGGCAAAGAATTATGTAAACAAGTTCATAGCAAAGGTAATAAAGTAATTGCTGTTTGTCGCGAGTCAGATGGGGAATTAGAAAGTTTAGGAATTTCTGTAGAAACAAAAGTAGATATTACTTCGGAACAAGATATAAACGGTTTGGTTAATCGTCTCCAAGGAGTCAAATTAGACGTACTAATTAATAACGCTGGAATAGTCGAAAGAAAAAGCAACTATCTAGATGATTTAGATTTTGATAGTATTCGCAAACAATTTGAAGTGAATGCTATAGGAACTTTGCGACTAACTCATGCTTTATTACCTTTGATGGAATCTGGTGGAAAAATTGCCATTATTACGAGTAGAATGGGTTCAATTGATGATAATAGTTCCGGCGGTTCCTACGGTTATCGAATGTCAAAAGTTGCTGTTAGTATGGCTGGTAAATCTTTATCTGTTGATTTAAAACCACAGGGAATTGCTGTAGCAATTTTACATCCTGGTTTGGTTAGCACTAGGATGACGAATTTTACAGGAATTTCTCCAGAAGAATCTGCCAAAAATTTATTGGCTAGAATTGATGAATTAAACTTAGAAAATACAGGAACTTTTTGGCACGCCAAGGGTGAAGTCTTGCCTTGGTAGTTAAGGAATATCTGGATAAATTATAATCAACAGAAAATATGGGTTGTTACTTTATTGTCGATTATTGCGAGGGGAGATTTACTCTAAGAAACTATTTGTAAACTCATAAAAACCTCTCTCCAAACCTCTCTCCTACGAGGAGAGAGGCTTTGAAACCCCCCTTCCCTACAAGGGAAGGGGGGCAGGGGGGTTAGGTTTGCGCGGATTCATCGGTTCCATGCAGCACTTCTCAAACAGCTTCTAAGTCATTGCGACTGGAACGGAGTGGAAGGAAGCAATCTCTAATACCCTGAGATTGCTATCCTGACGGACTGCTCCGCAAACACTGTCGTTTGCTATCGCAAAGCTACGCTAACGCAATGACAACTGGAACGGATTTGAATTGAGCAGTTTTGAATTCCAAAAATCGTCATTGCGAGGGGAGATTTACTCTAAGTCATTGCGACTGGAACGGAGTGGAAGGAAGCAATCTCTAATACCCTGAGATTGCTATCCTGACGGACTGCTCCGCAAACACTATCGTTTGCTATCGCAAAGCTACGCTAACGCAATGACAACTGGAACGGATTTGAATTGAGCAGTTTTGAATTCCAAAAATCGTCATTGCGAGGGGAGATTTACTCTAAGTCATTGCGACTGGAACGGAGTGGAAGGAAGCAATCTCTAATACCCTGAGATTGCTATCCTGACGGACTGCTCCGCAAACACTATCGTTTGCTATCGCAAAGCTGCGCTAACGCAATGACAACTGGAACGGATTTGAATTGAGCAGTTTTGAGTTCCCAAAATGGTCATTGCGAGGGGAGATTTTACCATTAATTTCTCATCCCTAACCACAATACCCCGAAGCAATCTCAATACTTACGAGATTGCTTCACTGTCGTTTGCTATCGCAAAGCTACGCTAACGCAATGACAATTATAATCACTGTAAGTCCGCAATGGCAACTCTCAAAAAAAAATCGCGACTGCCTTATGGCGGAAACAAAAGAGAAAAGAAAAAAGAGGGGAAAAGAAAAAAGGGTTAAAGAAAAAAGGGTTAAAGAGTTCTCCCGCCACCACACACAATACGAAAACCAAAAGAGTCGAGGTGGTAGTCGCGCCTAATGACGTTGAAGCGATACACGGAACGGCAGTGAGACGGAATGCCGTACCAGGAACCGCCACGCAGTACGGCAGAGTTGTCATCATTTTCCAGCCAAGCACTGCCCTCAGTAGGCGCACCTTCATAGTTTCTATGCCAGTTATCAGCACACCATTCCCAAACATTGCCGTGCATATCAGATAAACCAAAAGCATTAGGAGGAAAAATTTCTATATCCGTTGTTTCTTCTCGATATTTACCTTTAGGGGAGTTGCCATAAGTAAAATTGCCATTGTAGTTAACTAAATCAGTGGTAATAGTTTCTCCGAAATAAAATGGTGTAGTTGTTCCAGCACGACAAGCATATTCCCACTGACTTTCGCTAGGTAGTTTGTATATTTTCCCAGTTTTCTGAGATAGCTTTTGACAAAATTCTGTTGCATCGTACCATGACACACATTCTACTGGGCGGTTTCCTCCTTTAAAGTAAGAGGGATTTTTACCCATAATGGCTTGATATTGGTTTTGAGTAATAGGATATTTACTCATATAAAAAGGTTGCAGAGTAACTTCATGTTGAGGACTTTCAGTATCACGCATTCCCTCTTCATTTTCTGGCGAACCCATAATAAAAGTACCGCCAGGAATAGCTACCATTTCCAACATCGCGCCTTCATCCAAATCTTCAGTAAAAGATTTAAGTTGTCGAAAAATAGTAAGAAGCATTCCAGGCCAAATATTGATCAAAGCTTCTACAGAAATAGCTAACCCCTCCGCTCCATCTTTTTCCATATTGGTAGCTACACCCAAGACATCACCAGTTACCCCGTCAACAACAGGTGCGCCACTATAACCTTTACGGAGGCGATCGCCTGAATTGATCGATAATTCCCAAGCAATAACCCTTTGATTATTTTGAGTCAGGAAACTCTTTTTCCCCACAACTCCTTCAACAATTTTGAGCCTTCTTTTTTTCTCTTCACCATAGAGATAGTTACCTGGTATCTGAAACTTTTTATTCTCTGCCTCAGATAAATTTATTAACTGCAACAATAGGTTATTTAGGTTTTCAACTCGCAAAACTGCCAAATCAAAACCCTGAATATCTCCCATTGCCACAACTTCTGGGGAAATACCATCCACCAATAAACTTTCCTCACCACCCACATCCTCAACAACATGAGCGCAAGTCAGCAAATAAGTATAATTTTGTTCTCTATAAAAAGTAAATCCAGTGCCAATAACATTTTTCTTTCTGTCGTCGGCACTGGTAATTAAAACAATAGATTTTTCTAACTGTCTAATCATTCTCTAATTGTTTAGGTTTCAGCACTAATTTAACTTTTAAGTTTGTACCAGCCTTTCCTTTAGTAACATATAAATTACCGAATTATTAATTAGTTATTAATAATTAAATAATTCTGGTTTAAAGCCTCCCCTTGGATAGGGGAAAAAAAGAAATGATATTTCCCAATATTCAATTCCGTAACGGTTTTAACCAGAGGTAATTATCAATTATCCATTATCAATTATCAATTATCAATTAATGAACTTCCCCCTCAAAATTAAAACCCACTTCCACCTCAGCTTGCTCAATTTCCATATCTTTATTAATTTCTTGCCAAGCCTCAGCAATAGGGCGACTAATACTAATTAATATAGGTTTAACTTTAGCAAAACTAGATTTAACTTGTTTAATCACATTAGTAGAAATTGGTTTTGCTTCATCTTTCGGGACTTCCGCTTCAACTAAAATCCCATCTTCTAGTTCAATTAATCTGGTGGCCATATAACGTTGATGACTGAATTTAACTGCCATTCTATGTCAAGCAAATCAGCAAAATACCAGGGGAAATTAATGAAGTCAGAAGTCAGAAGTTAGAAGTCAGAAGTTGTTTTTGTCAGGGAGATTAGAGCAACTCTCTAAAAACATTTCGCCATTTAGGCGGGGTTTTAGACCCAATTTTTTTGATAAACACAAAATTAAGGAAGGTGTTTGATAAGTATTCCATGGAACTGATGAATCCGCGCAAACCTAACCCCCCTGCTCCCCTTCCCTTAAAGGGAAGGGGGGTTTCAAAGCCTCTCTCCTTGTAGGAGAGAGGTTTGGAGAGAGGTTTTTATGAATTTACAAACAGCTTCTAAGGAAGCGATCGCTTTAACAACTAAGAAAAAGGCTTTTTGCTAATTTAGATAAATTGAAAGAATAGGCAAAAAATTACCTATGCTGACCAGAATTAAAGAATTAGCAACTACCCTTGCACCTCGTCTGATTGAAATTCGTCGCCATATTCACTCCCACCCAGAATTAAGTGGCCAAGAACACCAAACTGCTGCCTATGTCGCAGGTGTATTATCTTCTTGCGGTCTTCATGTCCGGGAAGCTATTGGTAAAACTGGGGTTCTGGGGGAACTCAAAGGTAGTAACAATACTCATCAATGGCTGGCCATTCGTACTGATATGGATGCTTTGCCCATCACAGAACGTACTGATTTAGATTTTGCCTCCCGTAATCTTGGCATTATGCACGCCTGCGGTCACGATGTCCATACAACAGTGGGTTTAGGTGCAGCGATGGTATTGTCTGAGTTGGGAGAACCCCTACCAGGTAATGTACGTTTTCTGTTTCAACCAGCTGAGGAAATTGCCCAAGGTGCAAATTGGATGATTAAAGATGGAGCGCTGGAGGATGTAGAGGCAATTTTAGGAGTCCATACTTATCCGACTATTCCCGCAGGTTCGGTCGGTATTCGCCATGGGGTACTAACTGCTGCTGCTGATGATTTGGAATTGACAATTATCGGAGAATCTGGTCATGGTGCCCGTCCCCACGAAGCTACAGATGCCATTTGGATTGCTTCTCAGGTAATTACTAATTTACAACAGGCTATTAGTAGGACTCATAATCCTTTGAGACCTGTAGTGTTAACAATTGGTAAGATTAGTGGCGGTAGAGCGCCAAATGTGATAGCAGATCGAGTAAAAATGCTGGGAACTGTCCGATCGCTCCATCCAGATACCCACAAAGAATTACCTGCATGGATTGAAAATATTGTGGCCAATGTTTGTAGTTCTTATGGCGCTAAGTATGAACTAAATTATCGTCAGGGAGTGCCCTCTGTACAAAATGACCCAGCATTGACTCAGTTAGTTGAGTCAGTAGCTTTGGAGGCTTGGGGAAGCGATCGGGTTACTATTTTACCAGAGCCTTCCCTTGGTGCAGAAGATTTTTCTGTATATTTGGACCAAGTTCCAGGTATGATGTTTCGTCTAGGAGTGGGACACAAAGACAAACATAACTATCCTCTTCATCATCCCCAGTTTGAGGTAGATGAATCTTCTATTGTTACTTGTGTGGTCATTTTGGCTTATTCTGCCTATAAATATTGGCACAATCGCTAAAAGTCAAAAGTTAAAAGTCAAAATTTTGGTAGTTTTATTAAAGTTACAGGAGTGCGGGTATCTTGCCCGCTAATGGTATACCTGACTAAGATGAAATTCACTATAAAAGTTAAAAGTTTGATGTTTGCGATGACTAGTTTTAGTAAGGCTAAATTGTCCTAACCAAACTTGTAATTGCTATACAAAAAAATTTACTGAAAAAAATGGGTTTGAAGCTGCATCCTACAGGTCTTTTAAACGATAAATTATCTGCTAACTATCAGCAAAAAAATATTAAAATAGAAGTAGTAAATTAAGTTAGTAAGATGGGTTTGACTTTAGTGGTCGGTACTGTTTTGCTACCGCACAACTCCGTTAACGCTCCGCGACATGTTTGCGGAGTATTCCGTAAGGAAAAAACGTTTCGCGGAGCGACTTGAATTGCTTTTGTGGAACATTCCGTAGGATAGCTCCTCTGCAAGAAGCAGCTCCTCTGCAAAAAGCAGTTCCTCCGGAGGAGACAAGAGACAGTTAAGAGTCAGGAGGCTAACTAATAACTGATAACTGAAATTCAGCCGGAGGTACTGATAACTGATAACTGATAACTGATAACTGATAACTGAAAAAGCTGATAACTGAAAAAGGAGAAATATTGTGGCATCAGAACAAGATGAACGAATTAAGCAATTGTTTATCATGGAAGCAGAAGAACATTTAGTAACCTTAGAAAATGGGTTGGTAGATTTGAAGTCTACAATGTCAGATTCTGAAACTATTAATGATATGTTTAGAGCAGCTCACTCTGTAAAAGGTGGAGCTGCCATGTTGGGAATGCACAGTGTCAAAAAAGTAGCTCACCGTTTAGAAGATTGTTTCAAAATAATTCGAGAACATCCTGTTGATATTGACCAAACGGTAGAATCTCAATTTTTAAAAGGAA
>NZ_JAAHGT010000320.1 GCF_010672385.1 Okeania sp. SIO2F4 | reverse complement strand
CTATATATAGTACCTCTGTGTAAGTCCTGTAAAATTTACCGCATACTTTGTTTTTTCTCTGCTTTCAAGTCTCGACTATTGGCAGCAGCTAATTCTGCATCCATTAAAGTTTTTCCTGTTGCTGCTAAATAAACGTCATCTAAACTTGGTCGCGCTTGAGCAATACCAAAAATGGGTAAACCTGCTGCTTGCAATGATTGTTGAATTGCAATTAAAGCATCACTCTGAGGTTTTACAACTAAGTTTAAGGAATTGCCCTGAGCAGCATTGATAATCACTTCTTGAACTATTGGTAGGGGTTCAAGTAATGTTTTTGCTGTTTCTGCTTCTTCAGTAGGAGAAAATTCTCTAATGCGCAAAGTGATGCGATCGCCTCCTACCCGGTCTTTAAGTTCAGAAGGAGTGCCAGTTGCTATGACTACACCTTTGTCAATAATAGCTACCCGGTCTGCTAAAGCGTCAACTTCTTCAAGATAGTGACTGGTAATTAAAACTGTTGTACCTGAGTCTCGCAACTGACGCAAAAAATCCCACACTGCTACCCGACTATCAATGTCTAAACCGACTGTAGGTTCGTCTAAAACTAAAACGTCTGGTTGATGTAGCAAACCTGCTGCTAAGTCGAGACGTTTACGAATACCACCAGAGTAAGTACCTGTTTTTTTATCCGCCCAATCTTCTATACCTAGGAGGCAAATCACTTTATCAATTCTTTCTTTGGCCAGTTTGCCAGGGATATGATATATTGCTGCTTGGAGTTGCAGTAGTTCTCGCCCTGTTAATACCTTGTCTAAGGCCACTTCTTGGGCAACGTAGCCAAGGCGTTGTCTGGCTATTCTCGGTTGGTCAGTTACGGAAACACCGGATACTTCTAAATTTCCAGCATCTGGTGTAATTAGAGTACATAGAGCGCGTAGGGTAGTTGTTTTGCCAGCGCCGTTGGGGCCAAGTAAACCAAATATTTCTCCAGGTTCTATCTTAAAGGAAACGTCCTTAACTGCTACAGATGAACCATAACTTTTTTGAAGGTTTTCTATTAAAACTGCTGGTGCCATAGTTATTGGTATATTCAGGGTTTTCCCTGAATATTGTAATAGTTTATTATTTATTTGGCCAAAAATAAGGTTTCAAGCCTCCAACTTCAGGTACAGAGAGGTACTGATAACTGATAACTGAAATGGCACTCAGCAGACTACAGAAGTAGGTCAATTTCATTCAACAAATTTTACCCATCCACGGCGAAGATGATAAACCAACCTGTTAATGATGGCATATTCATCATCATCTAGAGAACCATCGGATAACAAATTCCCAATCTGTTTACGTTCATCGCTAGTAATAACACTGGAGGACATTACTTGACTGAATACTTCTTCAAGTACATTTTTTGCTGGTGATACATTGAGTAATCTCATATAAATTATTAACTAATGACTAACTACAACTTCCATTTTTATTATTAGGGTTTTTGTAATTAGATAGGGTGATTTGAGTAATGATTAGTTAATGATTGTTCTCAATTTAATTTGTAGTTAATATCATACCTTCGATGTGAGTATGTTTGTGTTTTTTGGTGATGTTTGTCACTGATATTAAATCTAGTTGTGAAACATCACAGAAAATTAGCTGAGGCAAAAGGCAGCAGGCAACAGATGAACTAGAATTTTTTTGAAGGTTTTCTATTAAAACTGCTGATGCCATAGTTATTTGTATATTTAGGGTTTTCTCTAATAACTGAAATGGCACTTAGCAGAGTACAGAAGTAGGTCAATTTTATTCAACAAATTTTACCAATCCACGGCTAACATGATCGACCAACGTTTCTATGATGGCATATTCATCATCATCTAGATAATCAGTCAATAATACACGCCGAATTTTTTGGCGTTCATCGTTAGTAATAACACTGGAGGACATCACTTTACTATATACTTCCTCAAGTACGTTTTTTGTCGGTTGTATATTGAGTAATTTCATATAAATTATTAACTAATGAGTAATTACAACTTCCATTTTTATTATTAGGGTTTTTGTAATTAGATAGGGTGATTTGAGTAATGATTAGTTAATGATTGTTCTCAATTTAGTTTCTAGTTAATATCATAAGTTCGATGTGAGTGTATTTGTGTTTGTTGGTGATGCTTGTCACTGGTCTTAAATCTGGTTGTGAAATACCACATATTTAAATTCCCAACCTTTCCAGAGTTACTAAACTATAAGATACAAGTTTTCATACTAACAGATTGAATGTATCAGGAAATATAAAAAGGAAATAGGGAACACTTAACTGGGTATAGGGAATAGTTCAATAATTAATAATTAATAATTAATAATTACCTCTTCTTAAAAATAAGAGGATTGGTTAAAAAGGAAATTTTTTTTCTTTTCAAGGGGAGATTGGAGGCAAGCGTTTGCGCTTCGCAAAGCTTCACTTTACATGTTGCGGAGCAAAACGCGTAGCGTCCCGGAGGGAACGGAGACCTCGTCATCCCATCCTAAGGTCATGCTCCGCAAACAACCGCTTTTTTATCCACGGCGAGTGAGAGGCTTTAAACCTTTATTTTTCTGTAATAGGGAGGAAGAAATCAAGACAACTATTTGTCACTTAAAAATCTAGGAATATATGTACTTTTCCACCTCTGGTATCTACCAGATTTAAATCCCTTGAACTATTACCGCTTTTAGATTTTAGTCACTACACATCTCTCTTAATACTTATTTGACAAACAGTCTCTAAATACAGAAATCAGCCTTCTTCTCACCATTACCATCCACCAACTCAATAAACTAACTCAATGACTATCAGCGCCGATGTTCTATCATTTTTCGGATTTGCCTTGCTATTTTTTGCAGTTCTGGTGAAGTAAGTAGGATTTGCTGAAAAAGTCTTATGGGTGAGGGTAGGAGTCAGGAGTCAGGAGGACCGAGTCAGGAGAAATGGGGAATTTAGAGTAGGCAGGAGAAAGAGTTATATCAAATCCGGTTGAATACCTATTGTATAGTTGGCAGAGATGGGGAGATGGGGGGATGGGGAGATGGGGGATTGAAGTAATTATAGAATTATAAACATATACTATATAACCGGATTCTATATTATCCCTTGATTTTTCTAGCATAGTCAACCCAAAATCCTAACTTTTTGAGCTCCCAAAATGCGAAAATCTTGTACTTTTTCAAGACCTAAAAAAGCTCAAACCTTTATCTGTAAATACTTTGAAATTTAATCAGCAAGCCCTAAGTAGTTCCAAATAATTAAAAATATCTTTATTTTCACCTATACGCTTCACTTAAGACAAATTCCTCTGGGTCTATTGCTCTATAGAACCCCTAAGCGGATCTATTTAGAGATGGGGAGATGGGGAGATGGGGGTATTTTTCTACTTTTTTCCCCTATCCTATTTCTCTGACTCCTGACTCCTGACTCCTTTGCCAAAAACCTGAAGCTTTGCAGAGATACACTTAGGGTTTCTATAGTTAACATATGCATCAGCTTCAACCAACAATTTTAATTTTACCGAATAATTAATAATTAATAATTAAATAATTCACCTTTTAAAGTCTCCCCTTGGATAGGGGAAAAACCTGTCGATGGATGGCGAGGTTTCTTCGCTGGCCTCCAATCGACCAAGACAAGAAATAATATTTCCTTATATTCAATTCCCTCGCGGTTTTAACCATAGGTAATTATCCATTATCCATTAATGAACATCTCCATATTTTATATAAAATAATTCATCAATTACCAACTAAAAATTAGATTTTTATTATTAAGTATTTGGCAATTAAATAGACTGATTTAAGTTATAGTTAGTTAGTAATTGTTCTGAATTTAAAATGTGAATATTTTGGGGATGATTTACCTGACTTCAAGACAAGCTTCAATTGTTGCTAATACTGACTGAGATAAACTAGGTAAGTCATAACCCCCTTCTAAACCAAATAATATTTTGTGGGTTATTTGTAAACAACATTCTGTAAATAATCCATAGTCTTTTGGTTGTAGAGAAATACCTGCTAATGGGTCGTCATGGTTAGCATCATAACCAGCACTAATAATCAATAAATCTGGCTGAAAGTTAGCTAAAAAGGGTATAATTTTTTGCTCGAAAGTTGCTTGATAAATAGCTATTGTACTACCTGGTGACATGGGTAAATTTAGTACGTTATTGTAAGAACCATGTTCGTCAGCAGACCCTGTTCCTGGATAACACGGAGATTGATGGAGAGAACAATAGACTATATTTTCATTAGTTTCTACAATTTCCTGGGTACCATTACCATGATGTACATCCCAGTCGAGAATGGCAACTTTGTTAATGTCTGGTTTTTCTAGGGCGTAATGAGCGGCGATCGCTGCATTGGAAAATAAGCAAAATCCCATTCCCCGTCTACTTTCAGCATGATGTCCGGGGGGTCTTGCCAAAACAAAAGCAGGTTTTCCATTTCCCAATACTAGATCGACCCCATCTAACCAAGCACTTACCGCTAACAATGCCACATCATAACTTTTAGGAGAAACTGGTGTATCCCCATCTAAATAACCGCCACCACCATTAGCTATTTCTGCTATTGCTTGAATATGACTAGGAGAATGAACTTTTTCTAGCAGTGTCATCAATGATGGATCGCGCTTTTCTACCGGAGTGGGTGAGTGCCATTGGAGTTGGCCATTTTGAGTGGGAAAGGTTTTGAGAGTTTCCACAATAGCAGTTAAACGTTCTGGTCGCTCTGGGTGTAGCATACCAGTTTTGTGTTCGAGAAATTCATCGGAGTAAATAACAGAAACCATATTACAAATATAAATATTAGAGTTTGTCCAACTGACTCAAACTTTTAACTACAATTATACCAATATTTTAACTTTTCATTCAACTAGAAATATTTCTCTCTTTTCCATTTATTTGAGCAAATATTTAGACAAAATGTGCTATGATTTTAGATAGAAACAGCATGATTTTTTAATCAGACTAAAGTTAATTGGAGGAAATCCGATTTTTTTTGGTTTGTTGTTAATTAATTCTAAATTTAATGGAGTTTTTCATTATATGACTACTTCTGAGTCACGAATTGTACCAACTGATCTGCGGAACGAAATGTCCCAATCATACCTAGAATACGCCATGAGCGTAATCGTAGGTCGGGCGTTGCCAGATGCTAGAGATGGTCTGAAACCCGTCCATCGTCGCATACTTTATGCTATGCACGAATTAGGTTTAACTCCAGACCGTCCTTTCCGGAAGTGCGCTCGTGTGGTGGGAGAGGTACTGGGTAAATACCACCCCCACGGTGATACGGCAGTATACGATGCTTTGGTGCGAATGGCTCAAGATTTCTCGATGCGCTCGCCCCTGATCCAAGGTCACGGTAACTTTGGTTCTGTAGACAATGATCCCCCTGCTGCGATGCGTTATACGGAATGTCGTCTGCAACTACTGACCAGCGATGCTATGCTGCGGGATATTGATGCAGATACAGTAGATTTTGCTGATAACTTTGATGGTTCTCAACAAGAACCTTTGGTACTTCCTTCTCGCGTTCCACAACTATTTCTTAACGGTTCATCGGGAATTGCAGTAGGGATGGCAACTAATATTCCTCCCCATAATTTGGGAGAATTGATTGATGGTTTGGTGGCACTAATTCACAATTCAGAAATAACTGAAAACGAATTAATGCACTATATTCCTGGACCTGATTTTCCTACAGGCGCTCAAATTCTAGGTAAATCAGGTATTCGGGATGCTTACACTCTTGGTCGTGGTTCCATTACAATGCGGGGTGTCGCTAACATAGAAACCATTGAACACCGTGGTCGTCCTGACAAGGAAGCTATTATTGTCACTGAGTTGCCTTACCAAACCAACAAAGCAGGATTAATTGAAAAAATTGCCGAACTGGTTAATGATAAAAAAATCGAAGGTATTTCTGATATCCGGGATGAAAGCGATCGTACTGGAATGCGTATCGTTATCGAACTTAAACGAGATGCTTATCCGAGAGTTGTACTGAATAATCTTTATAAACAAACTCCACTACAAGCAAATTTCGGAGCCAATATTTTAGGACTGGTAAATTCCGAACCACAGTTATTAACCCTGAAAAAATACCTGGAAGTTTTCCTAGAATTTAGGGTAGAAACTATTACCAGGAGAACAGAATATGAGCTGCGAAAAGCTGAAGAAAGAGACCATTTATTACAGGGTTTACTAATTGCTTTAGATAATCTAGATGAAATTATTCAATTAATTCGCCATGCTGCTGATACCCCTACTGCCAAACAAGAGTTAATGGAAAATTATGGTTTATCTGAAGTTCAATCCGATGCAATTTTACAAATGCAGTTAAGAAGATTAACAGCATTAGAAGCACAAAAAATTCAAAAAGAACATGAAGAATTACTACTAAAAATTGCTGACTTACAAGATATATTAGCTAAACGGGAACGGATTTTAGAAATTATTGAAACGGAAGCTATAGAAATTAAAGAACGTCATGCTACTCCCAGACGAACTGTCATTGAACTAGCAGAAGGAGAGCTAGATGATACAGACTTAATTGCCAATGAAAAAGCAATTATTTTATTAACAGAACAAGGCTATATTAAACGGATGCCAATTAATTCTTTTGAGGCTCAAAGTCGAGCAACTCGCGGCAAATCTGGCACTAAAATGAAAGAAGATGATGTAGTTGAACATTTCCTCAGTTGTTGTGACCATGATAGTATTTTGTTCTTTAGCCAAAGGGGTGTTGTTTACTGTTTAAATGCTTATCAAATTCCTATTGGTTCTCGTGTAGCGCGAGGGGTACCAATAGTGCAAATGTTACCAATTCCTAGAGATGAAAAAGTCACTTCTATTGTACCTGTTTCCGAATTTACCGATGACGAATATTTAGTCATGCTGACTAAAGGTGGATATATCAAAAAAACAAGTTTATCTGCATTTGCTAATATTCGCTCTAATGGGTTAATCGCTATTTCTCTTGCAGAAGGTGATAGTTTAAGATGGGTAAGGAGAGCTAGAGTTGATGATAGTGTGATTATTGGTTCAAGCTCTGGGATGGCAATTCACTTTAGAACAGATGATAAACAATTGCGTCCTTTAGGTCGAAATACTAGAGGTGTAAAATCTATGAAACTTATCAAAGCCGATGAGTTAATTAGTATGGATATTTTACCCAGTTCAATAGTGGAAAAAATTGCCGATATAGATGAAGAAAATATAGAACTAGAAGAGGAAGAGTTAGAAATAGAAACTGATGAAATAGAAGAGGTAGAAAGTGATGAAGTTCCTACTACTAACAATATTGGACCTTGGGTATTAGTGATTACTACAAATGGTTATGGAAAGCGAGTACCAGTCTCTCAATTTACTTTACAAAACCGAGGTGGTAAAGGTCGCATTGCTACTAAATTTAAACAGAAAAAAAAGAAACAAGACCAAGTAGCTGCTTTGCGAGTAGTCAATGAGGCAGAAGAATTGATGATAATTACTGCAAAAGGAATTATTATTCGTCAAGCAATAGATGCTATTTCTATTCAATCTCGTAGTGCTACAGGAGTTAGGGTACAAAGACTGGATGATGCAGATGCTATAGCAGAAGTTGCTTTAGTTCCGGCAACTGAAACTGAAGAAACAATAGAAATAGAAGAAGAAGAAATAACAGAAGTAGAAGTAGTAGAAACAGAAGAAGATATAGAAAAATAAATATTTGTTTGTAGTTGCGCTTTAGTGCTAGACACATCACTCAGAACTCAAAAGTTAAATTCTTTCTGTGAGTAAGTGTGAGAGGAGTAAGAATGTCCTAAATTTCCTGGCGACTAATATACTAGCTTGACGTTGCTCTTTTACCGAATTATTAATTATTAATTATTAATAATTAAATAATTTTGGTTTAAAGCCTCCCCTTGGATAGAGGAAAAAAAGAAATAATATTTCCTGATCTTCAATCCTCTCGGTTAAAACCCGAGGTAATTATCAATTATCCATTATCAATTATCAATTAATGAACGGATATTATAGCAATCGAAGTAAAGGTTAGAATATTTCTAAATTCTCACGCCTCAGTTATAGATTATTTTTGACTTTTGCCTCACAAGAGTGCGCATTCCCTCTATTGGTCGATTGGATATGGCGAGGCGACTTCGCCATCCCCCGTCGCGTTTGCTGTCTTACGCCAACGCGACGGGGGGTCGCACCGCTTCTAACTTTTCCCTTGCGCGTAGCGCTATATGATATTAATTTATGGAATTTTCTTCTTCCTTATTCTTAGTGCAAGAAACTAATATTCACAAGAGAAAAATATTAAGTGACGCAGAAATTTATCAACGCTTACAAGACTTACAACATTGGCAAATAAAAGATAATAAATTATCCTACACTCATCAATTTCAGAACTTTGTTGAAGCCATAAATTTTGTCAATTGTTTAGTCATACCAGCAGAAACAGCAAATCATCATCCAGATATTGCTATTTCTTACAATCAAGTTACGATAAATTTGACAACTCATGATGTAGGTGGGTTAACCCTTTTAGACTTCGAGTTAGCAACAACTATTTCTCAGTTAATCAAAACTTGGAAATCAGACAAACAATGTAAATTTTAAAAGAAGGAAAAAGGAAGAATAAAGAAGGAAGAAGGTTAATTTAAAAAAGTATACATAGGTGTGAAAAAGAATCTAGGGACTCGAAAAAGTGGTAGTGCCTCAAGGAAGTGTGGGAAGTGTGGGAAGTGTGGGAAGTGTTGGAAGTGTTGGAAGCGTGGGAAGTGTGGGGAGACGCTCGAAAGTAGGAGGAATAATTGTACCTGTATCTTTAATTGGGAAATGTCTGTCTTTCGTCCTAACTTTTTGGTCTTAAAGGCTGAAAGATTTGCACTTTTTTCGCTCCCATGTGGGCGCTCAACCTTGATATATCAGTGCTTTTAGATTATATTGGCCAGCCCTACTTGACGAATCCCACACTTTGCTGACGCACAACCGAAAAAGTTTATGTAATATGAAATACGTTAATTTTTGCTACTAAAGATTGATAGGGAGATAGGGAAATGGCTAGATTCGTGTATTTGCACAATTTTTTCGATTTCATGTAATTGAACTATTACGGAACAGTTTTTAGATTTTAGATAAAGTCCCTGGGTGGCGATAGTGCTACGCACCGCTGCGCGACATGAAACGCAGCGAAACGCCCTATTGCAGGTTGATAATCAATATGAAATATGAAATACGTTAATGTTTACTGCTTAAAGATTAGTGAGATGGGGGATGGGGAAATGGCGATATTTGTGTATTTGCACAATTTTTTCGATTTCATCTCATTAAACTATTACGGAACAGTTTTTAGATTTTAGATAAAGTCCCTGGGTGGCGATCGCCCTATTGCAGGTTGATAATTAATATCAAATATGAAATACGTTAATGTTTGCTACTTAAAGATTAGTGAGATGGGGGGATGGGGAAATGGCGATATTTGTGTATTTGCACAATTTTTTCGATTTCATCTCATTAAACTATTACGGAACAGTTTTTAGATTTTAGATAAAGCCCCTGGGTGGCGATCGCCCTATTGCAGGTTGATAAT
>NZ_JAAHGT010000032.1:15367-29497 GCF_010672385.1 Okeania sp. SIO2F4 | reverse complement strand
GATCGGCAACCGGGGTTAGGAACTGGCCTCGTTAATCGTCGATGCTCAAGCTCTACTGATTCGACCCGTAAACATACTGGCTCGATGAAGCAACTGGGGCAAGTGAAGCGATCAAAATCTCAAAGTGTAGAAACATTGGACGAGGTTTCAGAAACCCCGCCCGTCTACACAGCGGGGTAGTTCATTAAATACAGAAACAAAACAGAGCGTAGACGTTCAAACTCTTGGGCGTTTTATCAGTTGAGAACTTTCCTTGAATATAAAGGGATAAAAGAGGGCGTGAATGTCATGTCCGGTAGCATCGGTATTGTATAGCAAAGGTAGGGAACACTTAACACTTAACTGGGAACAGGTAAGAAGACTTAAGGGCAATAAAAAAACTTAAATTTCCTGTAGATATTCACCCTAACTTTTACACAAATGATACCAGCGGACATGATATGAATGTCATGGCAATCCCACCAGTTTATACTAGTCAAACCTGCCATCAATGCCTACATATTCATCTAGTTCCAGACAAGTATTATCGAAGCGGGAAAAACTTTAAATGTGGAAATTGCGATCATACCTGCGACGCAGACTACAACGGAGCAAAAATGATCGAAATTTAGGGTGCATCTGTAACCACGGGTGGAGGATCGAAGCTTCGCGCGCTGTGAACTCAGCTATGATTCTTCAGGACTACTGAAAGCTCGCACCATAGCATAGCTTGGTGTCGGGAAGGTGTTATACCAATTCACTTTAAAGATGTCACAAATAGTTTCAAACTTTAAATGTCAAATAATTGCCTCAAACCTTTCTCTTGTCAAAGTTTTTAGCCTATCCAATCTAACTTCTGAATTCTGAATTGTGTGAAATGGTGTTACTATATAGACTTTCAGAAAAGTGCTGATAGCTGAAAAGCTTTTCCCTGTTGCCTATTTCCTATTCATTTTACCAGTTATCTTTATTGTTTCCACAAAGCATATTAGCTTATGATATTATATCAATAATCTAATAAAATCAAGGGTATAATTATGACTGATTCTCAAAAAGTTCCTGTAGATGAAAAATTTGTACCTTTTCTCCAGAAAGTTCAGACTCAAGCAGGATTACCAGATATTTACGATGCTAGAGATATTAGTGTTATTGTATTTAGGACAATGCGTGATTTGATGACAACAGAAGCATCTAATCAAGTTGCTTCAGACTTAGCTTCTAGTAGTGAAAAACCAGACCCAGATGAAATAGGAGAACTTTGGAAAGATAATAACCCACTTGTTGCTTTTGTGAGTAAAATTCGTCCTCCACTTATATTTAATGGCGATACTTTTATTTTCCGAGTTAACCAAGAAGCTGGAGTTCCCAAAGGAATAGCACCCGAAACTGTAATTAAAGCTGTTTTTTCTGCTACTAAAGAAGAATTATCTCCAGAGAAAGTTCAAGAAATAGCTAGTTTTATGCCGGATAAAGTTAAGATTATGTGGAACGAAGCTTAGAAAATTGGTAAGCATTTCCTGGGGAATGCAGAGCTAACAGTCATCAGCTATTAGCTAGCCTCCTACAAAGGAAGTACGTTTTTTCCTTCGGAATGCTAATAGCTGAATGTTTGCCTAAAAATTTTTAGCAGTATTAGTTAAAGTATAAAATTCAAAGCGCTGAGAAAAATCAGTCTCTCCATAAATATTAAAAGTAATAGTTGCCTCTTGTGCCAAAGGTTGAACAGAATGAAGGCATCTGGCATCAAACTAATAATATCTTCTGCTTCTAAAATTTGAGTTCCCACTTGTTCAATTTTGTCAGGAAATTCTATGTCATTTTTTCGTTGCCAGAAAGTATTTTTTTTCATCCCACTTAAAAGTGCAACTATTCCCCAAGTAGCATGATTATGAATAGGTTAAATATTTCCTGGTAACCAAGCAACTATTTGCATAGTTAAATCAAAATATGGTTCTTCATAAAGTGTTAAAACTGATCGACTTGTATTTGGATATGGTTCTAAATAAAACGTTTGTAACTAAAGAGAAGTATCTAATAATAAACTCAGTAGGGGAGGATTTTTATGTAGTCTATTTTGGTTATTTTGTTATTTTTAAATAATATCTTATAACTCTGTGATAAAACGAGAAATTAGATATGGATGTATGGGTATTTGTCTGTGAATGATAGAGTTAAAAAAAATCACATTTACCGTCTTTATTTACTAAAAAATTACGATTTTTCATAAGGATGTAAATTTTTCAGCTTTTGGATATAATTATAGAATTATCTATTCAATAAATATAGGAAATAATTGATTATTATTGATTTCTTAATTGTTTCTCAGGTTAGATTCAGCTTACCTAGATTTAATTATAAGTATCTGCTAGTTAATAATAAAAAAAATAAGGAAAGTTGATTTATATGAAACTGTAATATTTTCTAAAATTTGTTATATTTCTCTTTTGAGTGTGGGAATAACTACTGTTTCTATTGCTAATTCTAATCCTCCTACCAAATCAAATACTACTACAAGTCCAGCGATCGCATAAAATATTTGTGTAGCCAAAAATTATTGCGGCGAAACTAATACCATGTTCGGTAAAACAGTTATAATTAGGTTCTTAGTTAGGCTAGAGCAAAAAGACAAGTAATTAAAGGGCTAGAGCAAAACCACAAACAAAAACTTTATTAGAAGTAATTACCCGCAATTCGTAGCTCCCCTGGTGGGGGCAGATGATATAACCCCTGTGCTGGTAAAAACTCAGAAAATATCTATAGGAATCAGGAATGATTTTGATAGATATTTAAGAACAATTAAGAGCGATCAAAATCCTTTGATATTCTGACTCGATCCTCCTGACTCTTGACTCCTAATTACCGCTAAAATCTTACAACTGAAATATGATTGCTGTGTATAGAGAACAATGTTGCCATTTGTGGCACAGATATAGTAGCCTACTTTTCCCAAAGTAGAGCAGTGCCAGGAAACAGCAAATATTAATATAAATGAAAAGGGGCAAACTAGTATTTTTCTAGTGCTGAAAACCAAGAGTTATTTGCTCAAAATCTAGAAAAATATGCACCTCAATATGATGGCTATTGTGCTTATTGTACGACAAAAGGACAACTAGCTCCCCTTAACCCCAATGCCTGGTCAATTGTTGATGGAAAACTCTATTTAAACTATAGTAAAAAAGTAAAAAGCTTGTGGAACCAATAGATTCCTGGTCATATTGATTTAGCAGATCAAAATTGCTCAAAAATAGCTGGTAAATAAGTAGTTAGTCAATATGGCAATTATCAGATTGGTGAGATACAAAACTTTTTTATCTTACTGGAACAAAAAAGAAGAAAGAGAGAAGAATACTGTACCTTATTAATATAAGAAACGTTATATTATTATCTCTGGTTAATAGATGGGAATATTTAGGAAAAAGCTCAAGTAAAACTTTCTCAAGTCAATTCCTATCCGTTAAATTTTTGCACAATTAATTTATTGAATTCGTTATTAAAATTTATGGCAATGATTCAAACAGCTTTTACGCCTTTCCAAACCAAACTTGGCACAACCTTAACTAAGAAAAAAATCACTGTTTTACAGATTAATCTTGGCAAACGTTGTAATCTAGCCTGTAGTCATTGTCATGTGGAAGCTAGCCCAAAAAGAACAGAAGAACTTACTGCAGAAATTTGTGAACAATTAATTGAGTTAATTAATAGATTTCCCCAAATTGAAACAATTGATTTGACCGGGGGAGCGCCAGAAATGAATTATGGTTTTAAACAATTGGTTGAAGCTGCAAGAGCCAAGAATAAAGAAGTAATTGTTCGTTCTAATTTGACAATTTATTTCGTGCCAGGATTTGAAGATATTCCAGAATATTGCGTTGAAAATCAACTCAGGATTACTGCATCCTTGCCTTGTTATTTAGAAGATAATGTTGATAAGATGCGTGGCAATGGTGTGTATAATGAATCAATTCGGGCATTGCAATGGTTGAATAGATTAGGATACGGAAAAAACCAAAATCTAAGAATAGATTTAGTTTATAATCCTCCAATTCCCAATAGAGATAAATTTGGACTTCCTCCCAATCAAAAAAATCTAGAGCAAGATTATAAGAATTATTTAAAAGAACATTTTAACGTGGAGTTTAATCAACTGTTCACAATTACTAATTTACCCATAGGTAGAACTAAACTGTTTTTGGAAAACCGAAAGATATATCAGCCTTATCTAGAATTTTTAGAGTCAAATTTTAATAGGGAGACTGTAGAAAATTTAATGTGTCGGAATGAATTATCAATTGATTATTTAGGTAATGTTTATGACTGCGACTTTAATCAAATGGAAAATATTCCGGCTAAAACAAGGAAAGGTGAAAAAATTACAGTAGCTAAGTTATTAGAAGCTAATAGTTTAGACATAATTGAACAAGTGCAGACAGAAAATTATTGTTATGGTTGTACCGCAGGTTGTGGATCTAGCTGCGGTGGTTCATTAGTCTAATTGAGACAGAAAAGAAATATTGTCAGCCTCAGCGCTCAGACCTCAGCTTCATGGCTAAAATCAAGAAGTCTAATGATAAGTACGGGGAATAAAACATCAATTCAACAATGAACAGTTAACAATTAATAATTACTTCTTGTTCAAAAGAAGAAAATTTACTCAAAAAAATAATTTTAGTTAATCCTTTTCTTTTAAGGAGAGGTCATTATTAATTGTTGAAAAAGATTGTTTGATTTAAAAGAAGCAATAAGGAAGAAGAAATAAGTTGTAAAGAAAGTCAGTCAAAAAATATAAATAATATCAAACAGGGTTCTCATAGTAATTTTTCACAACCGGATTTAGTCTAATACCAATTCCCATGCATTAACCCTAGACTTGGAGCAAACTTCAGTTATTAAGTAATTACATAATGTTTAATTACTTTTTTGTTAGTTCGAGCAAATTTAGCATTAATTATTCTTGTTTTGTACGGAGGTTGCATGCAACCTCCCTACCTCCCCCACTCCCCACCAGACCCCACTCCCCTACTCTGAAATAGATAAAGTTTTTGAGAAATGGTATAATTATTATTGGCAGGATTAGACAAACTATCATTCCCATTGGAAGTAAATAAATTGACAATTTTTTCCATTGCTATAATACTGAGTACTTAATAAGGGGTTTTGTCTCCAAACCCCTACAAACTGTTATGTGATTATTTTAATTGACTTAATTGCCAACCCCTATAACTTCCCGATACTATAAAAATGTGATAGGATAAAAATTAGTTATGTTTAATAGACATCTCCGAAAAAGAATGTAGGAAAGTTATATAAAACTTCCCTACAAAAGTTTTAAAAAAGAAATATTGAATTTCTGGAGATGTGTAATTAAATCAGCAAATCATACTAAAAATTAATGCCACAAACATCCCTAAAATCATCTCCTACTTTTGTAGCAGCAAGCTTTCATGCACTTTCTGACCCCTTACGAATACAAATATTAGAACTATTGCGGAAACAAGAGTTATGTGTCTGTGATATATGCGAGCGCCTGAATGTTCCCCAGTCAAAACTATCTTTTCATCTAAAAAATCTTAAGGAAGCTTCCTTAGTTCAAGGTCGTCAGAATGGTCGTTGGATATATTACAGTCTGAATTTATCTCAGTTGAAAATTTTAGAACAATATTTAGCAGAATACAAAAATATTAACCCCTTGCCAGCCGAGCTTTGTGAAAATAATGATTAATATCATGTCCTAATGAATAGTTATAAATAATTAGGGAGTCCTCAGGAGTTAGGAGGGAGAAGTGGTGGAAAAAAGAATATATCAGGAGGAGAAAAAGGAGAAAGTTTTTTATTGCTAATTAAGCGGACATTATATAACTTCAATACCTGTTGATTAATTGATAATGGACAAGGAATAATTGATAATAACCCCAGGAAACAACCGGAACGGAAATGAATATAAGGAAATATTATTTCTTTTCTTGGTCGATTGGATATGGGGAGGTTTCTTCCCCATCCCATCCTACTCATGCTCTGCTTTCCGACCGCCTTTTCTCCTTAAAAGGAAAGGCTTTAAACTTTTAGGGATTAATTATCAATTATCCATTGTAAAAGTCTTTTCAGTCAAGGTAAGCATTCAGCTATTAGCCAGCCTCTTTTAGAGGAGCTTTGCTAACAGCTCGAGCGCAAACCCAATAAAAACCTTAAAAAGGCTTTAAATGAATATAACCTTTAAAGTCTGCTTTGATAGTAAGATTCAATTTACCTCAACTAATAAAGCTTTTTTCCTAAACTAAAATAAATAGCTGACTGCTGTTTGCGCAGCATTCCGCAGGAAATGCTGACTGCTGAATGCTTACCAGTCAAGAGTAGAAAAATGTGTATAAAGGATATAAAAATACTGGGAATAGTAACTATAGTTTTTACCAAAAAAGCATCATCTCTAAAAAATTAGTTATCAGTTACAAAATCCTTAAAGCCTTACCCATCAATACTTTTGATTTTTGACTTTTGACTTGCCGAAAAATTAAGGTTTAAAAGCTCTCCTTTCAAAGAGAAAAAAGCAGTCGGAAAGCGGAGCATGACCTAGGATGGGATGGATGGGTTACCTAACCATATCCAATCGACCAAGACAACAAAAAAATTCCTTTTAACCCATCCTTCTATTACAGAAGAGGTAATTATTAATTATTAATTGTTAATTATTAATTATTGAAGAATAGCTGCATTACTCATTATAGTTATAAATAGTTAGGCTAAATTGTAATAATTCTAAATAATGATCGACCAACAAGTAGAACGAAACATTAGACTTTTGTTAGAGACTCGTGAGTGTCCAAACTGCCATCTAGAGGGAGCCAGACTAGGAGGAGTAAATTTAGGAGGAGCCAACCTTGGAGAAGCAAAACTACCAGTCGCCAACCTTGCAGGAGCCAAGTTAGGAGGAGCTAACCTTGGAGGTGCAAATCTTGGGGGAGCTTACTTGGGGGGAGCTTACTTGGGAGGAGCTAACCTTGGAGGAGCTTATATGGAGGGTGCTAATTTAGAAGGAGCTTATTTAGCCGGAGCTAACTTAGGAGGTAGCTATTTGGTAGGAGCAAATTTATCAGGAGCAAACTTAGAAGGAGCAAACCTGGGGGGAGCAAACCTGGAAGGAGCTAGTTTAGAAGGAGCAATTCTTATTGGCACAATAATGCCAGATGGTGCCAGACATAAGTAGGTGAACTGAGGTGAAATTTAGTAATCTCCATGCTTTTGTTCTCAAAATTAATTGATAGTTTGAATATCTATCTGAGTAGTACATAAGTGTGGAGAATACTCACTTACAACTGATTGAAAGAGGATTAATGGCCATTAAAATTATGGGGCTTATACATTTTTTCCAATGGATCAATAAAAAAATTAATTCTCTAACTATACCAATACCAGTAATTACCGTTTCTGGTATTACTATCCTCAGCTTACTATTTTTCAGACACTTAGGAGGATTCCAACCAGTAGAAGTCAGAGTATTTGATGGGATGATGCGTTTGCGGTCTGATGAGGAGCCAGATTCTCGACTATTAATAGTAGAGATAACTGAAGAAGATATTCAGTATTTGAACAAGTTTCCGATTTCTGATAGGATTTTGGCAAAAGTTTTAGTTTCTCTGCAAAAGCATCAACCCAAAGCAATAGGTATAGATATATATAGAGATATTCCTAATCAACCCGGTCATTCAGAATTATTAGAACAACTCAAAAAACCGAATATTTTTGCTATTACTTTCATTAACAACGATATCGATCCTACCATAGGGCCACCTCCCACAGTCCCTGACGAAAGAATTGGGTTTAATAATTTGAGTTTTGACCCGGACGGTGTACTTCGTCGTAATTTACTATTTACTAAAGATGATAACGATAAAACATGGACAGCTTTTTCTCTAAAATTAGCTCTTAGTTATCTTAAAGACTATGGAATTTTTCCGGCAATAACTGAAAATAATGAATATAAATTAGGTGAGGTACTATTTAAAGAATTACAATCAAATTCAGGAGGATACCAAAGAATAGATGATACAGGATATAAAATTTTAATTAATTATCGTAATTCTAAATCTGTTGCTCCCAAAATTAGCATAACAAAAGTTTTAAATGGTGATTTTGACCCTAAGTTAGTCAAAAATAAAATAGTTCTAATTGGTACTACAGCTCCTAGTGCCAAAGACTTATTTTTTACTCCTTATAGTTTGGGTCGTTTCAAGTTGTTAAAAATGTCAGGAGTAGAGGTTCATGCCCAAATTACAAGTCAAATTATTAGTGCAGTTCTTGACGATCGAAAGCTATTTTGGTACTGGGAGGAATTAACAGAAATATTATGGATTATCGGCTGGTCAATAGTTAGTGCTAGTCTGGCTTGGCAAATCAGAAAACCTCTTATTTTCGTCTTAATTAATTTTCTTACTTTGGGGATTTTAACAGGTATTAGTTATAGTATTTTTCTACAAATGATATGGATACCTGTAGCAGCACCAGTAGCAGGAATAGTTATCACAGGTGGGATAGTAATAGGTTATAAAATTCAAGAATCATGGCAACAACAAAATATGGTGATGAAATTATTAGGTCAGCAAACTTCTCCAGAAATTGCTAATGCTCTTTGGCAAGAACGTTCAGACTTAATTAATTGTGGAATTTTACCACCAAAAACAGTTACAGCAACTATCTTATTTACTGACTTAAAAAACTTTAGCACTATCTCAGAAAAAAAATCTTCAGAAGCTTTAATGATTTGGTTAAATAAATATCTGAGTGCTATGACAGATATTGTGATTAATTATCACGGAATAGTCAATAAATTTACTGGAGATGGAATAATTGCAGTATTTGGTATACCAGTACCTCGTAACACTGTTGAAGAAATTGCTATAGATGCTCAAAATGCAGTTAATTGTGCTTTAGCAATGGACAAACATTTGTTAGAATTTAATCGTCAATGGCATCAACAAGGTTCTCCAGAAATAAAAATGCGCGTAGGAATTTATACGGGAACTGTAACAGTTGGTAGTTTAGGCGGAAAAAATCGCTTAGAATATGGAGTAATTGGGGATAGTGTTAATATTGCTTCTCGGTTAGAAAGTTTTGAGAAAGAACGTCATCCAGGAATTTGCCGAATTTTGATTGCTCAGGAAACTTTCAAATATCTAGATGGAAAATTTCAAGTAGAATTTTGGGGTGATTTTTATCTTAAAGGGAAGGAAATACCAGTTGGTGTATACTTGGTTACTGGTAAAAAATAATTTTTAATTAACTAAAAATAAATTATTTACAAATAAACATTTGATGAAAAAGAATGTAGGGATTAAAAGACATTCCATGAAACTTCCCTACAAGAGTTTCATTGATACTCCCCGCTAGTCGCGAGACGGGGATTCTTAAGTAGTCCAAAAACGAACTCTTAATGGCATTATCGCTCGTGCCGCTACACGCTCAAATATGTTGACACATAGCCACATACCGATACGCTTACTTTACTTTCGCTTTCAGATATTATCACTTGTGCCAATTTGGTACGCTCCTCGTCCTGCCATTGTTTGCAGTGGTGTAGCCACACTGACGCACTTAATTTTTCTAACCGCTGGACTTACTTACAGGGATTTCTCCTTACTAGGACGATTCGGACCGCAGATTTTTTCCTACTTGCTTCTTCAATAGTATAGCGCTACTTGAAGAGGGAATAGGGAACACAGAAGGTGGGAACAGAAGACTGTAAAAGGGTTTCAGGATTTAAAAATGTCCTAACCTATTTGCGTAGTGCTATAACACAAAAACTAGAGATTTTTAAGGCGATTAAAATCGCCCGTTTAGCGTTCCGCACAACGCCCGTTTAGCTGCGCGACATGAAACGTTTTTCATCCACCCACTAAAGTGACGTGGCTTTCAAAAAACTCTCGAACTTCTTTCGTAAAAGTTTCTTTATCTGTTGGAGATATCTAATATAGGGGTAGCTGATTAACTATCAAAGCATTGACAGATAAAGCCTAAAGCCTTTATGGGTCAAAAAAAGTGCCAGCTTTTTGGTCCAAAAAGCTCAAAAAGTTAGCATTTTGGGCAGACAAGGGCAGAAAAATCAAGGGACTATTCTTCCAACTACCTCCTTTATAAATTTCCCTAACTCCTAACTCCTAATTCCTAACTTCTAACTCCTGACTCCTAACTCCTAATTCTTAACTCCTAACTCCTGACTCCTAACTCCTAATTCTTAACTCCTAATTCTTAACTCCTAACTCCTAACTCCTAACTCCTAATTCCTAACTCCTAACTCCTAACTCCTAACTCCTATGAAATCATACATTTATTCAGCAACGCCTTTTTTTCTTCCCTCCCTACTCCCTATTCCCTACTACCTAAAATCTAAAACTTGTGTATCTCATCAATTTGATAAACGCTATAACAATATTTTCTAATAGTCCAGTTACTAGCACAATTTATCATTTGATTAACTATGGAGTTTGCAGATCGGTTCTGAAAATAGATTATTGTTTACCGAAAAATTGTGGTGACTAGCCTCCCCTTTTAAGGGGATAAAAAAAGAGAATATTCCTGATGTCAATCCCAAAGCTTTCCGTTTGTCATGCTGCGCAAACAGCTAGAGGTACTGAATTGCGCAGTTCCTCCGGAGGAGGCTAACTGATAACTGATAACTGATAACTGATAACTGATAACTGATAACTGATAACTGATAACTCAAATGACTATCCTCCCAAAAATTCTCTAAAACCCTCTAATATTCTTTTTTTTCCTAATGCTACGAAAATTTTCCGCATAACCAAAATATAACTACGATATATAATAGTAATGTGAATAAATTCTCCAATTGCTCCTCCTCGCCTCTGAACCCTAAAAAATTAAAATGAATAGGCTAAAAGTCAAATAAAAATTTTCTAATTTTTAGGGAAAATACTTTCCAAGCAAAGCATAATTAGAAAAAATACAAACCTTATCTAACTATGAATATTTATCAAAAAAAACCACCATCTTCCCTAACACTCAAAACTCTTGTTTTGACAGTATTATTTCTCGGATTATCTACTATTCCCTTGTCAAGAAGTACATTTGCAAATGTTACTCCACAGACCGATAAAGGTACAAGAAATAGTGAAGGTGGAGCAACACGAGGTGACTGCTTTTATGATGGTCAAAAACCTCTAACTCCTTTAATCCCCATGACAAATAACAAACTAGAATTAACCCTAGCATCACATCCGACAATATTTATTTATGTGCCAGAAAATACAGCTATAGCAGGAGAATTTATCTTAAAAGATTCTAGTCAAAAAAAGGTTTATGAAAATATAGTAGCACTGCCCAATACTCAGGGAATTATAGATATTAAAATTCCTACCGATCGACCAGAGCTAAAAGTAGGTACAAATTATCACTGGACATTCAGTTTAATCTGTGAAACTCCTATTCCTGAAGCTGTCGTGGAAGGCTCAATTCAAAGAGTTAATCCAACTGAAGATTTAACAACAAAATTAGAAAAAACTCCAGAGAGCGATCGCTGGTTAATTTATTCAGAAGCTGGTATATGGTATGAAGCACTGGTTACTTTGGCAGAACAAATTCGTTCTAATCCAAACGATCTAAAACTTACCTCAGAATGGCAAAATTTACTTAACTCAGTAGGTTTAAATGAAGTAGCTACAGAGGAATTAAAGCAGTAATAACAAATGATTAATCAAGTCAGAAGTTATTTTTGTAACGGAGATTTTGAGCAACCCTCCAAAAACATTTTGCCTTAAAAGGAGGGTTGCATGACTCAATAAATTTCTGTTGTTGTTGAATCTTTAATAGTTTTTTCTCAAATGTCTATTAAACAACTTAATAGTCGTAGATTCAATGAATACTGAATATGATTACCTCATTACCGAAAATTTAAGGTATAAAGCCTCTCCTAATAGGAGAAAAAGCGGTCGGAAAGCGGAGCATTCCGTCAGGATGGGATGGCGAGGTTTCCGTTCCCTCCGGGACGCTACGCGAACTTCGAAGCTTTGCGAAGCGCAAACGCTTGCCTCCAATCGACCAAGAGAGCGGTCGTTTAGCTAGCCCAAAACGCGCGTTAACGGCTATTGGCGACTTGAATTGCCGAGCTTTCCGTAGGATGGGATGCACTACTAACCTAGCCATATCCAATCGACCAAGAGAGCGGTCGTTTAGCTAGCCCAAAACGCGCGTTAACGGCTATTGGCGACTTGAATTGCCGAGCTTTCCGTAAGGATGGGATGGCGTTTCGCGGAGCGACTTGAATTGCGCCATATCCAATCTCCCCTTGAGAAGAAAAAAAATTCCTTTTAGCCAATCCTATCTGTTATAAGAAGAGTTCATTAATGGATAATGGATAATTGATAATTGATAATTACAAGAAGGTTAAAACCTCTCGGGAATTGAATATAAGGAATATTGTCTTTGTTTTCCCCTATCCAAGAGGAGACTTCAAGGCGCGAATTATTTAATTATTAATTATTAATTATTAATTATTAATTATTCAACAATACCTAATAGTTTGGACTAAGACTCTGTTGATAACTTTTGCCCAATACGAGGTTCTGTACCAGCTAAAAGTCGCTCAATATTGCTGCTGTGACGCCAAATTACATATATTCCACCAACAATAGCAAATATTTCATAAGGAAGTGGTTTGCCTGTAATAAACATCAAACCAGAAACAGAAACAGCAGCAATAATAGAACTCAAAGAAACAATACGACTAATACTAATAACAACAATAAATACAGCAAGTGTTCCTAAGCCAACAACCCAAGACATTGCTAACAAAATACCCAGACTAGAAGCAACAGATTTGCCACCCTTAAAACCAATCCAAATAGATTTACTATGACCTACTATAGCCATTAATCCTGCTAAAATAACCATCCATTCTTTTGCTAGCTCAATATTAGTTATTCCAGCAGCAATAGTTAGATTTTGAGCAAAAAGGAGAGAGTAAATATAGCGAACCAAAGCTATCGCCAATACCGCCTTCAAAATATCAATAACTAACACAGCCAAAGCAGGTAACTTTCCCAAGGTTCTTAATATATTAGTCGCACCTGTGGAACCGGAACCTTGTTCACGAATGTCAATACCATAAAACCAAGAACCTATCCAATAGCCACTAGGAGTAGCACCCAAGAGATAGGCAATTATTAATATTAACCCATTTAAAACTAACCAACTAATCATTAATTTATTCCTTGAAAAAAGTAGTAAGAGAAGCCATTAATTTGATGTTGTACAATCAGGGAATGAGCAATCAAAAATAGTTATTTGGGGATAATTTTTTCCTCTACATAAGATAGTTAAAAATTAATGTGCAACACTCAAATTGAGAGCTAAGGATATAGGGTTTATCTCACTTTGTGAAGTACAGTTATCTTTATTTATAGCAATCGAAACAAAGCTTAGGACATTTATAAATGCTCAAACTTATCACGGATTACTTTTGATTTTTAACGTTTGACTTGCGCTATATCCCTGCCCTCGCGCCTCATAAATAGAAACCAATCCCTCAGAAATTTTTCAGAAAATTTGACTTTTTATTTCCCAGGGTATGAATTTGATTTTAGGGGATTAAAATTAGTGACGAGTTTCAATCTCCCACTAATTTTTACTTCTGAGTTGTAACTTCTGAGTTAATAATCCTTTTCCCTATTGCCTAAAACTTAGAATTTTTTTACCTCACTCAGAGACAGGAATTGCTATAAGTACGCCGGTGTTGAAAATTATCGTTGTGAAAAGGCAGGAGGCAGAGGGCAGAAGGAAAGAGAATTTTGAGCAAATTTACTTTTTGTTACATACTTCTGTTTTTTTTGCACCGTTCTACTTATAACTTTTGACTTAATTAGTAAGCATTCAGGTGGCTCGCGGTCAGCAATCAGCAATAAAAATGAAAATGAATAATTCCTTATATGGTTAAAGGAGTATACTTTAGTCATAACTTTTAATTCCCCTTGAAGACTAATTCCTTCTTCATCATAAGTTGATAATTTACCCAGAGACCGCATATATAGCGTTACAAACTATAACGCTATAGTTTTTGAACTCTATATACAGTACCTTTGTGTAAATCCTAAAGTTCATAACTTATAGCTGACAGCTTGAAGACTAATTCCTCCTTCATCATAAGTT
>NZ_JAAHGT010000032.1:0-15357 GCF_010672385.1 Okeania sp. SIO2F4 | reverse complement strand
CATATATAGCGTTACAAACTATAACGCTATAGTTTTTGAACTCTATATACAGTACCTTTGTGTAAATCCTAAAGTTCATAACTTATAGCTGACAGCTTGAAGACTAATTCCTCCTTCATCATAAGTTGATAATTTACCCAGAGACTACATATATAGCGTTACAAACTATAACGCTATAGTTTTTGAACTCTATATACAGTACCTTTGTGTAAATCCTAAAGTTCATAACTTATAGCTGACAGCTTGAAGACTAATTCCTCCTTCATCATAAGTTGATAATTTACCCAGAGACCGCATATATAGCGTTACAAACTATAACGCTATAGTTTTTGAACTCTATATACAGTACCTTTGTGTAAATCCTAAAGTTCATAACTTATAGCTGACAGCTTGAAGACTAATTCCTCCTTCATCATAAGTTGATAATTTACCCAGAGACTACATATATAGCGTCAAAAACTATAACGCTATAGTTTTTGAACTCTATATATAGTACCTTTGCGTAAATCCTGAAATTCATAACTTATAGCTGACAGCTAATAGCTGACAACTGAATCCTTACCTTCATTAAAACCTATCGGTTGAGTTTTGAGAATTAGGTTCAGGAGCAAAGGCCAACCATAAAGGAAACTGTAACATAGAAAGACTAATTTTATCTTCCGTATCATCAATCACAATAATTGGTAACTTGCCCTGCTTCAGCAATCGCTCGGCCTTTAGGGCCAAAACCTCCGCATCCTCAAACAAAGCCACACCCCTATCTGGGCTAAAATCACGGCGGTCAATCCCCAGACAATCCTGTAAACCCCGACGCCACTCTCCCAAACGCTCAGGAGAATTAGCCAGCACCAGAGCGCGTACCCGGGTATCATATAAATCTCTCAGTACAGAAATAATCGCCGAAGCAACCAAAATATTTTGCAAGCGACTACCCATATTTCGCAGGGCACCACGACCACCCTGAGAGAAAAACCAATTAGAAACCCGTTCTGCATGGATCGGCTCAAATGTACGCCGTAATCTCCAAGGTTGGCCATAATAATCAGGCATATTCCGATATTCGTCCAGAATCTGGCGAATTTGTCTAGTTTGTTCCTCAAAACCCATTTCAGCAAATTTGGGATTTTCAGAATTTCTGGGAGATTTAGGAGTATTTTCCATCACAGGAGTAGGATATTCCTCTGGTTGTGGAGCCAATTCTAACTGTTCAGCAGCAGCAGCCAAATCCTGCAAACTTCCCACCAAATAATCTTTAAACCCCTGAATTCTAATTGCCAAATCCTGAGAAGCACCAGCAAAAGTAGTGCGCATCTCCCTTTGAATACGTTCTTTGCGACGCTCTAGTTTTTCTACCTCTATTTGTAATGTTTGTCTACGTTGTTCCAACTGACTCAAAGCTTCTGGCACTAAACGCCCTATAGCCTTAGTCTGGGCCATCACTTCTTTTTGTAATTGAGCCTTAGTTTCTTGTAGAGTAGCTATTTCTTCTGTCAAGTTTTGTTTTTGCTGTTGGAAGTCAGAAACTTCTAATATCAATTCTTTTTCAATATTCTCAACTGACGGAGTTGTAGACTCTTCAGTCAAACTAGTAGCATCTGTAGAATTCTCTTCAACCGATGAAACATATTCTACTTCTATTGGTTCAGTTATATCGGGTTCAAATGACTCAGCAACTTGTTGATTTGTAGGAATAGTTTGAGTTTCTATTTTTTCATCTAAGTCCGAAGTTGAAGGAATTATTTCATTTAAGGTATTAGATTGTTCTTTTTGTTCTTGTGGTTGTATTTCGTCTGGGTACATCATTTCATTAATGGATAATGTATAATGGATAATGGATAATGGATAATTACCTCTGGTTAAAACTGTAAAGGAATTGAATATAAGGAAATATTATTTCTTGTCTTGGTCGATTGGATATGGTTAGGTAACCCATCCATCCCATCCTAGGTGATGCTCCGCTTTCCGACCGCTCTCTTGGTCGATTGGATATGGCGCACTTCGGAGCGGCTCTGCATTCTTCGGAAAACCTCGCCATCCCATCCTAGGTGATGCTCCGCTTTCCGACCGCTCTCTTGGTCGATTGGATATGGCGCACTTCGGAGCGGCTCTGCATTCTTCGGAAAACCTCGCCATCCCATCCTACGGAATGCTGCGCTTTCCGACCGCTTTTTCCCCTTTAAAGCCTCCCCTTTCAAGGGTGAATTATTTAATTAATAATTAATAATTATTAATTATTCGGTAAAAAAAATATGAAAAATTTCTACTATTAATTAGAGGGAAAAATAACCACAGGTTTAGTGTGGTTATGGTAATTTATAACCAAAATTTTATAGCTTCTAATGTAACTAGCTATCAGCTTTTCCTAACGGAATGCTCTACAAACAGTATCTAGCTATCAGCTCAAAAACTCCATATCATTTGAGTTCTTGCCAAAAAATTCTGGACTTTATTTAATTCTCATTTCTAAGGGTTTAAGTCCTCCAATATATTTGAAAAAGGGCGTGGTTCTTAATGGGGTTTTAGTACTCTATTATACACCTTGAGAAGCTGATAGCTGAGTGCTGAGTGCTATTTCAATCCTGATTTAAAGGAAAGTATTTTTCCAGGCAAGTTTGCAACATTTTAGGATCGAAAATAATTGGTAGAAAGTGGATACTTTTAACTTCTCTAAAATAGAACAGAATGGGGACAGGAGACCAGAAGATTTCCCAGTTGAGCCAATCTTGATAAGGAAAGTTTCGTAAGAGTTTCTCTGAACGATATACTTCTAAGGCTGTCTCAGTAAATTTTAGACGGATAGTTAATGTTTGAATTAATAGAAATAGTCCTAGTATAGCGATCGCTATACTTACCCATTTTTGTACAAATGCCAAAGGTAATGCAGCAATTATTAGTACTAAAGGTATTTTATAACTAGGAGCAAGTTCAATAGTTTGTTTTGTTTCTGAAGTAGAAATAGCAGTCATAGTTTTATGTGAATTTCTTATTTAAAAGAGGGAGTAAATACTTTTTCAGTCAACCCTAATTAGAGATAGTTTTCATTATCCATTATCCATTATCCATTATCCATTATTCATTAGTTTGTTTTGTTTCTGAAGTAGAAATAGCAGTCATAGTTTTATGTAAATTTCTTATTTAAAAGAGGGAGTAAAGACTTTTTCAGCCAACCCTAATTAGAGATAGTTTTCATTATCCATTATCCATTATCCATTATTCATTATTCATTATTCATTATTCACAAACCTTGCTTCATTGCCCCACCTACACCTTGGAACATTGCCCAAGATAGAAAGAAATTAAAAATAAAGATAGATATTAAGGATGTGACAACAGCTGTAGTGGTAGATTTTCCCACACCCTTAGCCCCACCAGTAGTAGTTAAACCCCAACTTGTACCAATTACAGCTATTAAAACGCCAAATATAATTGATTTAGTTAATCCACTACACAAATCCCAAAGAGTTAGAAAACTTTGGACAGAATCTATATACATACTTCGGGGAATATCGTATAGATTCACTGCAATTATTAGTCCACCAAGTATAGCAGCTACCAAACATAACAAAGTTAAGATTGGCATCATTACACCACAAGCAATAACTCTAGGAATAACTAAATAATCTACTGGATCTGTTTTCAAGACATATAGAGCATCTATTTGCTCTGTCACTTTCATAGTGCCTATTTCCGCAGCAAATGCTGAACCGACTCGCCCCGCAACAACAACTGCTGTCAAGACAGGACCGAGTTCTCTTGTTAAAGTTAGAGCCAACATCCCCCCAACCATATTGGCTGTACCAAAAGCTACAAGTTCCCGGGCAACCTGAATCGTAAATACCATACCGACAAAACTAGCTGTCAATAAGACAATTAATAAAGATTGTGGACCGACTATCGCCATTTGCTCAATAGTATTACGACGATAAATTTTGCCCTGTAGCAAATGAAAAACTACCTGGCCTGCTAAATATGTGGCGGCCAACATTCGTTGTCCCCATGACCCTAAAGTGATCCCCATGACCCAAAAGTTAATCGAAAAGTAATCTTACTCAATAGAAATTAATAAATTAGAACATTAAATAAAACAATGAGAGAAATTTACCAATCTTCAACAAGATTTTTGAACCAAAATTGAAGTTTTCTGACAGATTTACCGATTTTGAGCGATCGCTCTCTATCTTAGAAAGTAGGTTAGCCTATTTGGTTAACTTGCTACTGAGGTGGCATTATATCTGGACTTATGGTTAATTAATTATTATGGGTATTTTAACTAATTTGCTACGTTCTTTACTACTCGCAAGTATCTTTAGCTTTATCACTCCTATGATGTTAATTGGGGCTAGTTGGATGAGCTTTGCCTTAATTAGTCATCTTCCCAGTTTACAGAGAATTGGTCAATCTGGTGTTGCCCAAATTTGGCAATTCTTAGCAACTTTCGGTAGTGGCCATCCCTGGCAAGGATGTTTAGTAATTGCTATTACTTGTAGTTTAGTGGGAGCTATGTTTGATACCTATGTGTTTTGTCAAAATTCACGGTTTAATTGAGATTGTATTTACTCAGGACTTACGCAAAATATCAGATATTACACAATATGTAGGGGTTAACGGCCGTTAACCCCTACTAGATATGGTGGCTCTTCGTAAGTCCTGTTACTATAATTAACAAAAAATAAAAGCAATAGAGACGTTTTACCGAACGTCTCTACACTCTTACTAAGAAATCAGACGTTGCTGATGCGTGGGTATGATTTGTATTTGTTGGCGATCGCTAAACTATTAATTAGACCTCTCCAGAAAATAAACTTGCTCTTTATTTAAGACAAGCTAGAGTTGTCAAATTCACTCTCCGAAATCATTTTTCGTATCTTTTTCGTGAAAATATATACCCTGTTAAGTGTTAAGTGTTAAGTGTTCCCTACTAGCCACAAAAAATCTATATCTTTTTCACGCCTATGTCTAATGACAAATACTTGAGATTATTTAGCTTTTATTTTCATACCTTGATTCAGCAACGCCAGAAATCAATGGCTAATTCTTATTTAGACTTTTATACTTGGTATTTAATCGCTCAATCAAAATATTCAGGCTGTAATCGTTACAGCTAACAAAATTTTATCAAAAGTCTTAAAATGCTCAAAATTCCCCTTAAACTTTCTATACGTTGGATAGTAGCTATTCCTTTCATTGTCCAAATTATTTTAGTCGTGGGAATTGTTGAGTATTTGTCAATTCGAAATAGTCAAAATTCGATTAATGAGCTGTCACTGAAACTTCGCCAGGAAGTTACAAGACGTGTCCAACAATATCTAAAAACCTATCTATCTACTCCTTTTGTTGTCAATGGTATGAACTCTAATGCCATTGAATCAGGAGCCTTAAATATTCAGGATGTTGAAAGTGCTCAATATTATCTATGGAAGCAAATTCAACTTTTTGAATCTGTTCCTAATGTTGGCTTTGGCAATGAGAAAGGAGATTTTATTGCCATAGAGGGATAAGAAGACGGTTCCTATATTTCAAAAATTGTCATCCAATCGAAGAGCAAAAATAAGAATATCCATAAACTTGATAATCAAGGTCAGCAGGGAGAATTCATCAAAACAGTTTTGGATTTTGATGTGCGTCGGCGAAAATGGTATCAAGCGAATAAGAATTCAGGAGAACCAACATGGAGTAATGTCTATGCTTGGGTGAGTCGGGATCAACTTGCTCTCAATGCTGGAGCTCCTGTTTATGATAAAGAGGGTAAATTTCAAGGTGTCTTAGCGACCGATCTTGTGCTTTCTTATGTTAGTAACTTTTTATCCTGTATTTTACATCTACATTTGCCTAAAGCTGAAGCTGAGAAAAATCAGGTTGTGAAAGTTAATCTTGACTAAATATTAAACAAGAAACCGGGTCGATCAACTCGTAATTTTAAAAGAAATGATCGGGGTAATAAACCCGGTTTCTGGGTAAGTATAATAAAAAAGTACGGCAATTGCGATCGCATATTTCCCATTCACCGAACTTACTCAACACAAAATCGCATCTAAAATCGAAACATAAACAACAGAAAAAAAAAATTTAATCAACAGATAAAACATCTATTTAGGAGGTAATAAATATGGCTATTGTTCGTTTTTCTCCCTGGCGTGAAATTGACTCTTGGCAAAAAGAAATGAATCGTTTATTTGATACTTTGGCTCCGACTACGAATGGTGAAGGAAAAGGTATAGCATTTACACCAGCAGCGGAAATGCAGGAAACTGAGGATACTATTGATTTAAAACTGGAAATACCAGGTTTAGAAGCGAAAGATTTAGATGTACAAGTTACTGCTGAAGCAGTGGCAATTAAAGGAGAACGTCGTCAAGAAAGTCAGACAGAATCACAAGGAATGACTCGTTCGGAATTTCGTTATGGTGCTTTTCAACGAGTAATTTCTCTACCTGTGAGGGTTCAAAATGACCAAGTCAAAGCTGACTATAAAGATGGTATTTTACATCTACATTTGCCTAAAGCTGAAGCTGAGAAAAATAAGGTTGTGAAAGTTAATATTGACTAATTTAACTAGAAAAATAAAAGCAGTTAACTAAGTAAAAATAGGGCGTGTATACGTCCTATTTTTATACGCAATTAGATTGGCAGTGAATCTGATTACAAGATACATAAACCACATCATAATAACCAAAACCTTGTAGGGACGTTCCATGGAACGTCCCTACTTTTCATTTTGATATCATGTTCAAATAATTACTTATAATAGAGTTTTTGTTTGTAGTTTTGCTCTAGCCATAAGACAAGTATTTAAAGGGCTAGAGCAAAACTACGAGCTTAATTATAACTATTCTACCGAACATAGTATGACTTCTGAATGCTGATTATTGTGGTAACTGATAGAATAGAAAAGATATACTGGAACTAATCATAATTATTTTTTTCAGAAAAAATAAATATCAGTCAATTAGATGAAGCTATTAACATTACATCTTTATCCTCTGATGGCCTTTGTTTCTCTATTGGGAACAGTCGCCATCCCTGCTCATAGTCAACCTATTATCCCAGCAACAGACGGTACAGGAACTACAGTCAACCAAAACGGCAACCAATTTAATATCCAAGGTGGCACTCGCAGCAGCAACGGTGCAAACCTATTTCACAGTTTTAGTCAATTTAACGTTGAATCTAGTCAAACCGCCAACTTCCTTACCACTCCAGACATTCGCAACATCCTGGGTAGAGTGACAGGTGGAAATGCTTCTACTATAAATGGCTTAATTCAAGTAGTCGGTGGGAACTCAAATCTCTTCTTAATGAACCCTACCGGAATAATATTTGGCCCTAATGCTAGACTCAATGTTCCTGCCTCCTTCAGTGTTACTACTGCCACAGGTATAGGTTTCAACGGTAATAACTTCTGGTTTAAAGCAATGGGTACAAATGACTACTCAAATTTAGTAGGTAATCCCAGTGGTTATCATTTTGATGTCTCTAACCCAGGTGCTGTCGTTAATGAGGGAAACTTAAGTTTAAATCCGGGAAACAATCTTACTCTCGCTGGGGGTACAGTTGTCAATACAGGTGAACTATCTACAGCAGGTGGAAATATTACGATCGCTGCAGTTAATGGTGGGGATACGTTGCGGATCTCTCAACCAGGCCATGTTTTGAGTTTAGATGTATCGCCTTCCTCTGCAAATTTATCGGGAGAGTCAATTACACCATTATCATTAGCAAAGTTGTTAACAGGTGGCGACACAAATGATGCTTCATCTGTGATAGTTGATGCTCAAGGTAATTTGGTCTTGACAGATAGAGAAGGAGTAGCAGTTGCCTCTGGAAATATTGATGTATCAACAACTTCCACTCCTCCCACTCCCCCCCTTTCAAAGGGGGGTCAGGGGGGATACAATGGTGGACAAATTAATGTGTTAGGCGATCGCGTGGCAGTTATTGATGCCAATATTCAGGCCAACGGTTTAAATGGTGGAGGAAGAATATTAATTGGTGGCGACTTCCAAGGTGATGGAATTGTTCCCAATTCTCAGCAAACTTTTGTTAACAATAACTCTTTTATTTCCGCGGACGCTATTAACAATGAAAACGGTGGTCAAGTCATAATTTGGTCAAATGATACAACTAATTTTGCTGGAAATATTAGCGCGAAAGGAGGAGAATTTTATGGTGATGGAGGGTTTGTCGAAATATCAGGCAAACAGCAATTAATTTTTGATGGAAATGTTAATGTTAGTGCAGCATTAGGAGAGCCAGGAAAAATATTATTTGACCCTAAAAATATAATTGTAGGAGCCGAAACACCAAATCAAAATGAAGAGGATAATCAAACATTTTCTGCTGCAGAAATAGAAGGATTAGAAGGTGAAATTATTCTTCAAGCGGACAATGATATAACTGTTAATCAACCAATAGAAACTTCTGAATCTATAGAATTAAAAGCTGGAAGAAGTATTAATATAAATGCTGATATAGATACATCCAGTGGCAATAGTAATATTGCTCTATTTGGTAATGATGATGGAGCCGATATTAATAATCGGGACTCAGGAGCAGCTTCCATTAATCAAAGAGAAGGAACAACATTAAATGCAGGTAGTGGAGATATTACAATTCTACTAGGAAATTTAGGAGAAAATGGCGATATAAATCTAGCTAATTTAACTACTACTGGTCAATTATTAGTTAATGCTAATCGAGGAAATATTAGCCGAGTTTCTCCCAATTCTTTAATTAGTGCAGACCGAGCAATATTTGAAACTCAAGATATTAGTGGTGTTGGTTTAGCTGAAGCACCCTTGCGTATAGATGTAAATAATTTAGAAGTATTCACAGGAGAAAAAGGGCTATTTATTGAGTCAATAAATAATTTAACTATTGGTGGAGTTAGTGAAGAAGTAGAAGGTATTTCAACTTTTGCTGGTGGCAATATTGAAATAAGTATTAATGGTAATCTTACTGCAACTGAACAGATAATTACATCAGCTCCCGATCGACAACCAGGAAATATTACTATTTCTAGTAGTGGGAATATTGATACTACTCAAACCACAATTAATGCCAATTCAGAATTAACCAGTGGTGGAGATATTTCTCTTAGTGCTAATGGTGATATTAAAACAGGTGGAATTGATGTTTCCACAGGAGGAAATAATAGAGGAGGAAATGTTACCATAAATAGTGGCGGTGAAGTTGATACAACTGGGGGTGAAATATTTTCTGCTTCTTTGCAAGCAGATGGTGGAACAGTCACCATTACCAGCAATAACGATTTAAAAACGGGTTATATTGACTCTCGTTCAGATGGTAGTGGTAATGGTGGAGATATTACTCTAGAAAGTACGGGTGGTAATGTTGATACCAGTAGTGAAGAATTAGCATCTTTTTCTGTTGGGGGAAATGCGGGAAATGTCAGTATTACCAGTCAAGGCAATATTAAAACTGGAGACATATTTTCTTCCGCAGGCGAACCGTTAGATGTAGGGGGAGACTTAGAGGGTTCATCACCATTCGAGAGTAATAACAATAACTCTAATCAAACTCAGAGTGCAAACGGTAGTGGGGGAGATATTACTCTGACAGCAGAAGGAACTATTGATACTAGCGCCGGAACCCTAGAATCATTTTCTCGTCTTGGCGGTGGAGGTACTGTCAGTATTACTAGCAGAGGCGATATTACTACAGGGGCAGTTTTTTCCACTGCTGGCGAACCTGATGTAGGCGACCCCGCAAATAATAACACGACAACAACGCAGACGGAAATAAATGCTAGTAATAGTGGGAATATTAGGATTGAAAGTACAGAAGGCGCGGTAACTACCACAGACGAAATAGATACTATTGCTGTCAGCGGAAATGCTGGGAGTGTAACTATTAAAGCTTTTGGAGATATTAAAACTGAAAATATTCAATCATCAACATTTGCTGGTGAGGGAGGAAATGTCACTATTGAAAGTACCAGTGGTAGTATTGATACTACCGGAGTTGCAGGAGATGCAAGAATATCTTCTCTTTCTACTCAGGGAAATGCTGGAAATGTCATTGCTAAAAGTAATGGGAATTTAATCACAGGTAATATTGACTCTAATTCAGAAAATGGTCGAGGTGGGAATATTACCTTAGAAAGTACAGGCGGAAATATTGATACCAGTCGTGGTGAACTTGCATCTTCTTCCAGTAGTGGAAATGCTGGAAGTATCAGTCTCACCAGTCAGGGCAATATTACAACTGGAAATATTTCTTCCTTTGCAGGTCGAGACTTTGGTGAAGCAGAAAACTCAGAAAATTCTGGTAGTGGTGATGGAGGAGATATTACTCTCAATGCAGGGGGAAATATTGATACTACCGCAGGAACTGAGGGTGAATCAAATCTGGAATCATTTTCTCGTCAAGGTTCAGGTGGCAATATTATTCTAGAAGCAAAAGGTGATATTACTACAGACAGAATTCTTTCTACTGCTGGCGACCCGGAAAATAGTAACACCACAACAATAACACAGACGGAGGGAAATGGTGCTAGTAGTGGTGATATCAGTATTAAAAGTACAGAAGGAACAGTAACTACCACAGCAGAAATCAATAGTTTTGCCACTACTGGTAATGGTGGTAGTGTCACTGTCGAAAGTTTTGGCGATCTTAATATAGGTAATGAAATTAATTCCCGTAGCGATATCAATGGTAGTGGTGGCGATATTATTCTAGAAAGTCAAACAGGTGCTGTTACTATCGAAAGTGAATTATCTTCTTCTTCTCAAACAGGTAATGGCGGTAATGTAGATATTACTGCTCCTGGCGATATCCAGGTAGCAACAATTTTTTCCTCTTCAGAAGGTAATGGTCAAGGTGGAAACATTACCTTAGAAAGTACAGGCGGAAATGTTGATACCAGTAGTGGTGAATTAGGTTCTTTTTCACTAGAAGGAGATGCAGGAAATGTGACTATCAAAGCTGTTGATAATATTAATGCAGGTGAAATTAATTCCTTGACAGTAGTAGGTCAGGGTGGAGATATTACCATAGAAAGTACAGGCGGAAATGTTGATACTGTTGGAACTGAGGAAAATACAGGAATATTTTCTTCTTCTATTGAGGGAGATGCAGGAAAGATTACTATCACCAGTAATGGCAATTTAACCACAGGTGATATTGACTCCCGTTCCGAAATAAATGGTCAGGGTGGCGATATTACTCTCAAAAGTACCAGCGGAAAGATTGACACCAGTGCTGGTGTGTTAGCTTCTTTTTCAGGAACGGGAGATGCTGGAAATATTGACATTTCCAGTAATGGCGATTTAACTACAGGTGAAATATTTTCCTCCAGTGGCGACCCGGTAGACTCCAACAACGACTTACCTTCGTTACCAGGAGTAACCGAACAACAAACAACTAATTCTAACTCTGGAGAAAATACCCCTGGTCGCGGTGGTAGTATTACTCTAAGAGCTGAAGGTAAGATAGATACTACGGCAGGAGTCCTACAATCATTCTCTCGTGAAGGTTCAGGGGGCAGTATTACCCTTGAAGCTAAAGGTAATATTACTACAAGTGAAATAATTTCTTCTGCAGCAGACCCAGAAGATAGACCTGCTGTGGGAGGAGAAAATTCAGAAACTCAGACCATAACTCAGTCTCAGGTTGAGGAACAAACAGGTAGGCAAAGCGGTAACATTAAAATCGAAAGTACAGAGGGTACAGTCACAACTCAAGGAGAAATTATTTCCTATAGCAATCAAGGAAATGCGGGTAATATTGATGTTATTAGTAATGGTGATGTTAACATTGCTGATGGAACGAGTATTGACTCCCGTGCTGATACCAGTGGCAATGGTGGTGCTATTAAAATTGAGAGTCAAACAGGTGCCATAACTATTAATAGTGAGTTATCTTCTTCTTCCCAAACAGGTAATGGCGGTAATGTAGAGATTATCGCCAGAGATAATATTAATACAGAAACAATTTCTTCCTTTTCAGAAGGTAATGGTCAGGGAGGAAGTATTACCCTCGAAAGTACAGACGGTAATGTTGATACCAGTGGAGGTGAATTATCTTCTTTTTCCGAATTAGGAAATGCTGGAGATGTGAAAATTACCAGTAGTGGTAATCTCAGGACAAGTAGTATCGACTCTCGTTCAAATGGTAGTGGTGAAGGTGGAAGCATTACCCTCGAAAGTACAAGCGGTAATGTTGATACCAGTAGAGGTGAATTATCTTCTTTTTCCGAATTAGGAAATGCTGGAGATGTGAAAATTACCAGTAGTGGTAATCTCAGGACAAGTAGTATCGACTCTCGTTCAAATGGTAGTGGTGAAGGTGGAAGCATTACCCTCGAAAGTACAGGTGGTAATGTTGACACCAGTCTTGGTGAATTGAGGTCTTTTTCGGAATTAGGAAATGCTGGAGGAGTGAATATTACCAGTAGTGGTAATCTCAGGACAAGTAGTATTGACTCCCGTTCAAATGGTAATGGTCAAGGGGGAAATATTATTCTCAAAGCTGAAGGTAAAATAGATGCAGGAGCTATAGAATCATTTTCTCGCCAAGGTCAAGGGGGAAATATTACTCTTATCAGTGAAGATGACATTAATATTAGTAGTAGTGATGGGGAAGCAGGTATTAACTCCGAAGCTAAGACCAGTAGTGATGGTGGTAATATTAAAATAGAAAGTAAAACAGGTGCTATAACTATCAATAGTGAGTTATCTTCTTCTTCTGGAGAAGGTAATGGCGGTGATCTAGAGATTACTGCTCCTCGTGATATCCAGGTAGGAACAATTTCTTCCTCTTCAGAAGGTAATGGTCGAGGTGGAGATATTGCTATAGAAAGTACCAGCGGTGGTGTAGATACCAGTAGAGGTGAATTAGGTTCTTTTTCAAGACAAGGAGATGCTGGAGATGTGAATATTACCAGCAGTGGCAATCTGACAACAGGTAATATTGACTCTCGTTCAGATGGTAATGGTCAAGGTGGGAGTATTACCCTCGAAAGTACAAGCGGTAATGTTGATACAACTAGAGGTGAACTCAGATCCTCTTCCCTTAATGGGAATGCTGGAAGTGTGAGCATTACCAGTCCAGGAAATATCAAAACTGATAATATTTCTTCTTTTGCAGGTATACCATTCAATGAAGAAGACCAGTCGGAAAGCTTGTCATCATCTCAGGATGAAAGTGGTACGGGTAATGGAGGAGATATTACTCTCAATGCTGGGGGAACTATTGAGATAGAAAAAGGCGATCTCGAATCATTCTCTCGTAACGGTAATGGAGGTAACATTGATATCATAGCTACGGGTGACATTACTACAGGAAAACTTCTTTCTACCGCTGGCGATCCTGAAGGACCTATTTCCGAAACAGAAACAAATAGTGGTAGTAGTGGTGATATTACTGTTGAAAGTGCTGAAGGTAGTGTAAATGTTCTAAGGGAAATAAATAGTCTTGCTGACTTTAGTGATGGTGGGGATGTTACTATCACAAGTCATGGTGATATTAGTATAGATGATGAAATTAACAGCAGAAGCGATCGTAATGGTAAAGGTGGCAATATTCTGCTCGAAAGTACCACAGGTGGAATTGATATAGGAAAAAGAATATCTTCTAAAGCAGGAGATGGTGAAGGAGGTGCAGTCACATTGAGTAGTCAAGGAAATATTCAGACTGCAGAAATTGAGTCATTTTCCAGTAACGGAACAGCAGGTCATATCAGCATCACTGCTACAGGTAATATTACCACAAGTGATATACTTTCCTCCGCAGGAAACCCAGACGATAGACCTCCAGTGAGAAACAATGGAGAAAATGCTACCATAACTCAATCTCAAGTTGGAGAAGCAGAAGGCAACCCTGGTGGCAACATTACTATTCAGAGTATTGAAGGAACAGTAACAAGTGAAGGAGAACTTGTATCCTACAGCGATCGGGGATATGGAGGTAATGTTACTATTATCAGTAACGGTGATATTAATATTGTTGATGTTGACTCCCGCGCTGATAACAGAGGTCGTGGTGGAGAAATTTTTATAGAAAGTCAAACGGGAACTATTAATACTATCAATGGTCAGTTAGCATCTTCTTCGAGAACAGGTGATGGCGGTAATGTGGATATTATCAGCGCGGGTAATATTGAAGTAGAAAATATCTTTTCTTTTTCAGAAGGTAATGGGAATGGAGGAGATGTAAATATTACAGGTAATAGTGATGTGAAAACAGCAACTATAGGATCGTTTGCCGAAGGTAGTGGTCAGGGTGGCAATATCTCTATTTTTGCAGATGGTGCAATAGATACAAGCATTGGCGAATTAAGCTCTTTTTCAGCAGAAGGGGAAGGCGGAGATGTCACCCTCAGCGCCACAACAAATATTACTACAGGTTTTATCGAAAGCTTTAGTGGTGGAGGAACAAGAGGTGGTAATATTACTCTGGAAACAACTAATGGAAATATTGATACCACTGTTGGCTTTTTGGATGAAGAAGCAAATATTTCTAGTGATGCTGATGTATCTTCAGCAGATGTTGCGACTATCTTTGCAGAGGAACGCGCCAACCTAAGTTCGTTCGCTCCTGGAGGTAGTGGCGGTAATATTACTATTATTCAGCAAGGTCAGGGTGAGATTACTACTAGCAATATTAGTTCTTTTGGTGGAGAAGATAGCGGAGCTGTTAATATCATCAACAACGATGGCAATATCAACACGGGCGTTATTTTTTCAACTGCCATTAATGGTGCAGGCGGTCAAATTTCTGTCGAAACTATGAATAACGGCGACTTGAATATTAATCATATTGCTACTTATGGTGATGCTGAAACTGCTACAGGTGGTGATATTAGTCTGGATGCTAGTGGTAGTGTCAATATTAATAATGTGGCATCTTTTGGTAATGCAGGTAGTGGAGATGTGAGTATTCAAAGTAGTAGTGGGAGTATTAATACAGGCACAATTCAAACTCGCGCTCCCAATGGCACCAGTGGGAATATTACTTTGAATACTTTTAGCACTGAAGGTGATATTAGAACTGCAAGTGTCACCACCCAAGGGGGAGCAGCAGCAGGTCAAGTAGAAATTATTGCTGCTGACGGATCTGTGACAACTGAAGATTTAGAATCTAGTTCTGAGTCGGGAAGTGCGGGAGGAATAAATGTGGTTGCGGGGGAAGATATTGAGACTGGAGACCAAACAGCTATTACCTCTGAAGGTGATGCTACTATTAATAATGAAGCGGGAGGTGATATTACTACTGGAGACCAAACAGCTATTACCTCTGAAGGTGATGCTACTATTAATAATGAAGCGGGAGGTGATATTACTACTGGAGACCAAACAGCTATTACCTCTGAAGGTGATGCTACTATTAATAATGAAG
>NZ_JAAHGT010000319.1 GCF_010672385.1 Okeania sp. SIO2F4 | reverse complement strand
TCCACTCCGTTCCAGTCGCTGCGGACTTGATGTATAGGCGTAGGTTGGGTTGAGGTATCGTAGCTTGCTTCCCGTAAGGGTAACCCAACAACAATAAGGCTTATGTTGGGTTTCACTATCGTTCTACCCAACCTACTAAAAACCTAACCCCCCTACCCCTATTCCCTTGTAGGGAAGGGGGGTTTCAAAGCCTCTCTCCTTGTAGGAGAGAGGTTTGGAGAGAGGTTTTTATGAGTTTACAAACAGTTTCTTAAGCCCCCCCTTCAAAGCTATCCCTTATAAGGAACTCCTGAAAACCTTGTCGGAGGGTGGGGAGAGAGGGAAGAGGGGGAGGAGGGGGGAGTAAGAATCTTGGTGTGCATTTCTCAAAAAAATGTCTAATTCAATACACTATTTCTCAGAAAAAAGCTGATTCAAGACTTGAGCATAACCGACTGAAATTGTGAAGTTTTATGTTAAGAAATATGTTTATAAAGCATAGCCTTCAAATGGGGGGTTTGGGGGGATTAAACTCTTTCATATCTTTAACAAATTGTTATCAATTATCAATTATCCATTATTAATTAATAATGGATAATTGTTTAAGCTTTTCCTTTTTCTTGTAAAAGTTCTGTAACAATCGGGTGAACATCATACCAAAGTTTACCATTGCGATATTCTAGCACATATAACCCATGCAATAAATCCAAAAACCGTTGCTCTTTAGGGTCATTTGGTGTAAACTCTTGATAAGTTTGCTGTAAAACTTCATAGTCTGCTTTTCCGATTCTGGTATCAAAGTCAATCCTAATCTTAGTTATCGCTTCCTCTAGCACTTCAGCATTAATTTTTATCTCTAAATCATCTTGTTTCCGCCGAATTAACCGCAGACAAATCCGACAACATTCATTAGTTATTCTGACTAACTCCCGCAAGACTCCGCCACTATAAATAATAATTTTATTGACAGTTTCTGGCTCAATTAATTCTCTAGAAATTCGTTTATACATTACATCAGTTAACATTGCAGTTTGTTCTGGTATTGGCTCAGAATTAGTTAGGTAACGTTCTCCCTGTTTAAACAACTTAGAAACTGGCATTGTCACAATTTGATTATTAGTTTCTGTCGTTAAAGTTGCTGCCATTCGGACTTCCCGTAAAACAGAAATAGGAATAGTAAAAATAATTCTAAAGTTGGGTTGAAATAATGCTTTTATATGTTCTTCATAAATCTGTCGCACTACACCCAGGTCGATTTTATCCAAGTCATCAATAACAACTAAAATTTCTTTTTGAGAAGCATTCTGAACTACAGCAGCAATTTCATTAATTCTGGCAATTAAATCGGAGATTTTTCGGAGAAATTATTGTTTAATTTCCTCTCTAATAGTCGCATCAGGTTTTAACTTCCCAGTAATAATTTTAAATAAGTCAAAACCAGCCGAAGTTCCAGCCTTAAATTCTTCAGTTTCTGTTCTAGTTTGCTTGGCAAACCATTTATAAAATTGGTCTTTTGTTGATGATTTAACTTTTACTTGTTGCTTTTCTGCTTCTTCCATCAAACGAACAGCGATCGCGAACAGAATATTAATGTGATTAACATCGGACATTTCTATGGAGTCAGAAATAGAGAAAAGCACCACAAAATATCTATCTGCCATCTGCCGACCAAATTGTGCTAAAAGAGTAGACTTGCCACACCCCCGATGACCAGCAAAAATTATTTTACTATCTCCAGAAGGACTATCTTCCACCAGTTGTTGTAACTCTTCGATAGTGTCAGTGCCATATTCAACCCAAAACTTTTTCAGTGCAGTTTCTGTCAGCAGTGGCAGAAGTTCCAGATTTCTATAAGCTTCACGAAATGATTCTAATAATTGACTCATTTTACTATAAATTATTTGGTCTATTATATAATTTTAGTATAAACTAAATCGTTATAAATAAGTTGAATTTTCACTTATTTATGAGTTACGCAGTATAAGGTATTTTGGTCATTGCGACCGACAGGGAAGCAATCTCAAGTCCCATTTTTTTCGTATCTCATGCGTAAGTCCAGTTATTATTAATATAGAAAAATTACTATCTATCCACCAAACTAAATTCTCATGTTTGAACAATTTACCTATCAAAAAATCACCACTTCCAATGTCACCATTAATGTAGCCAAAAGCGGAGACGGCCCCCCACTACTACTATTACACGGCTATCCTCAAACCCATATTATGTGGCACAAAGTCGCCCCCACCCTCGCTCAACATTTCACCGTTATTTGTACAGACCTGCGTGGTTACGGCGACAGCGACAAACCACCCTCCGACCCCCAACATCTCACCTATTCCAAACGAGTCACCGCCCAAGACCAAGTAGAAGTTATGGCAGCTCTGGGTTTCCCAAAATTCTTGGCAGCAGGTCACGATCGCGGCGGTAGAGTTCTCCATCGCCTTTTACTAGATCGCCCCGACTGTGTGGAAAAAGCAGCAGTGCTAGACATCGTACCCACGAGAAAAATTTTTCAAACTGTCAACCAACAACTCGCCACTGCTTACTCTCACTGGTTTTTTCTCCTCGAACCTAACAATATTCCCGAACGCCTCATCGGTTCCGATCCTGCATTTTATTTACAGAGTAAACTAAAACAGTGGAGTGCTAACCAAGCAGGTTTCACTGAGAGTGCCATAGCAGAATATGTTCGTTGTTTTAGTGAACCCGCCAGTATTCATGCCACTTGTGAAGACTACCGTGCTGCTGCTTCTATTGACCTAGAACATGATGAAGCAGATATTGACAGGAAAATACAATGTCCGTTATTAGTATTGTGGGGAGGGTTGGGAGTGATGGAAAAATGTTATGATGTGTTGGAAACCTGGCGAGAAAGAGCGATAGATGTGCGGGGTAAAGCTTTGGAGTGCGGTCATTTTGTGCCGGAGGAAGCGCCAGAGGAAACAACTCAAGCGTTGCTTGATTTTTTTTTACAGCGCTTTTGCTGATTGATGAACCACATCGTCACAACCAAAACCTTGTAGGGGCGATTCGCGAATCGCCCCTACTGTGGTCTACCGACATGAAAACCGCTGTAAATAGGAAGTAGGGGGAAATAATTGATTTTATTTTTTATTATCGGAGACTTCTAATAGGTAAAACATCATCACGCTCGTAGTTGGGCTTTAGCCCAAACATACAGGGGGCTAAAGCCCAACTACAAACAAAGGCTTAATTAGTGCTTAGTCTCCCCATCCCCCCATCTCCCCATCTCCCCATCTCCCTCTCACAGTCGATATTGCTGAAACACATCTCTAGCAGCACGATGCAATAATGAATGAGTGTAAACTAACGAATTCATATCCTTTGTATACCCACCACCAATAACGCAAGCTACCGGATAACCTGCTGCGACACAGGTACTCAATACTTGCATCTCCCGCCGAAATATTCCTGTATCTGTCAAAGCTAATTTTCCCAAAGCATCATGGATATGAGTATCGACTCCCGCATCATACAACACTAAATCTGGCTTGACTTCTGAGAGCAAATCTGGTAAATATTGTGCTAACGTCTGGAGATAGCGATCGTCACCCATTCCCTCTGGTAAAGGTACATCTAGATCGCTAATTTGTTTTCTACTGGGAAAATTAACACCACAGTGCATAGAAAATGTAAATACCGTCTCGTCATTTTGAAATATCCAAGCAGTTCCATCTCCTTGATGTACGTCTAAATCTACTATTAGAACTTTTTCAACTAATCCTAATTTTTGAATCACACGAGCAGCGATCGCTAAATCATTAAAAATACAAAACCCAGACCCATAACTGGGGAACGCATGATGAGTGCCACCAGCAGTATTGCAAGCTACACCATATTTGAGTGCTAACTGTGCTGTTAATATTGCACCACCCACAGCAATGCAAGTTCGATTTGCTAATGGTTGACTCCAAGGTAAACCAATACGTCTTTGTGCTTTTGGGTCTAAAGTGCCGTTACAATATCCTTCTATATAGTTGCGATGATGTATTAATTCTATCCATTCTAAAGGTGGGAGTTGTGGGGTAAAAAAATTGGATTTATTTGTCACTTCATCTGCCAATAACATTTCATAAAGTAGTTTGAATTTTGCCATAGGAAAGCGATGACCAGGTGGCATTGGTGCAACATAATTAGGATGATAAATAATTGGTAAATTCATTAATTAAGGGGATAGGGAATAGGGAGTAGGGAATAGGGAAAACTATTGATATTTTTGATAGTTAGCCTATTATATAGAATCCGGTTATAAAGTATATGTTTATAAGTAAGCATTCAGCAGTTAGCGGTCAGCGGTCAGCTATTTATTTTAGTTTAATAAAAAAGCTTTATTAGTTGAGGTAAATCGAATTTTACTATCAAAGCCAACTTTAAAGGTTATATTCATTTAAAGCCTTTTTAAGGTTTTTATTGGGTGTGCTGAGAGCTGTTAGTGTTAGCGTTTCGCTTTCCTACGGAATGCTAACGCAAACGCGACATGAAAAGCGAGAGCTACCGTAGCAAGAGGCAGCTCCTCTGTAAGAGGCAGCTCCTCTGAAGGAGGCAAGAGGCTGGCTAATAGCTGAATGCTTACGTTTATAATTCTATAATTACTTCAACATTCAATCTCCCTATCATATAATAAGACTTCTAGTGACTAATCTAGCCATAACGTATATTAACTATAGGAAATTTACATTACAAATTACATTTTATTAGTTTATCCATTAGATAATGGTACGGAGCAAGTGCTGCACTTGTTCTTTCACGATGGGGGGCGGGAAGATGACCTTTTGGTGAATTTTCTGGAAAATCAAAGCCTAGCTCATCATATTTTAACCAGTTATCATTTTGATACCATCCAACAGTTTTACCAAAAAGTTTATAGGGTTCCTCTTGAAAAAATCTTGGCTTATTTCCTGTTTGTAAATAGATTTGTTTTTGCACAGTAAAACCAAAATATCCATTAGAATTTTCCACCCAAAGTTTGTCTATTTTCTTGAGGTCTGAACAAGGAAATTTAGATATGGAAACAGAGTCTAACCATGCTTCTGATTTTCGGTTGGCAACTTGCAGCATAATATTTTCTGTTTCGCGATCTGCTTTTTTCCACTTTCCTTCTGCAAGCAGCTTTTCTAGTTTAGAGTAGTCTGCGGGTAATTCACCCCAGACTTTAATAGTTTTGTCATCGCTACCGCTAATGATATTTTGCCCATCGGTACTGATAACTACAGAAGTAACCACCCATGTATGACCTGTGAGAGTAGCTTTGAGACTTCCTGTTGCCAAATCCCAAATTTTGATAGTCTTGTCTTCACTACCACTAACAATAGTTTTCCCATCTGAGCTAATGGCAACAGACCAAACCTCCTTACTATGATCGCTCAGAGTCTCTTTTAGACTACCCGATGCCAAATTCCAAATCTTAATCGTGCCATCAGCGCTACCACTAACAACAGTTTCCCCATCTGAACTGATGGCAACAGAAAAAACTTGGTCGTTATGACCTGTGATAGTAGCTTTGACACTACCCGTTACTAAATCCCAAACCTTAATAGTTCCATCACCACTACCACTAACAATAGTTTTTCCGTTAGGAGCGATGGCAACAGAATAAACAGCATTTATATGAGCAGTAATAGTAGTTTTGAGAGTTCCTGTTCTTAAATCCCAAACCTTAATAGTGCCATCAGCGCTACCACTAATAATATTTTTGCCGTCGGGACTGATGGCAACAGAATAAACATCGTTGCTATGAGCAGTGATAGTAGTTTTGAGAGTTCCTGTTACTAAATCCCAAACCTGAATAGTGCCATCAGCACTACCACTAACAATAGTTTTTCCGTTAGGAGCGATGGTTACGGATAAAAAGCGATCGCTATTACCAGAGAGAGTCCCCTTGAGACTACCAGTTGGCAAATCCCAGACTTTGATGGTTTTGTCATAGCTACTACTAACGATAGTCTCTCCATCTGGACTGATGGCAACAGAACGAACCCAGTCATTATGACCAGTCAGAGATCGAATTTCGGAAATATTTGTGGCAGAAGAGAGAGTATTGCGAGTTGGTGAAGGTAATAAAGTTGGAGAAGGTTTAATTGCAACTTCTTCATCTCGTTCATTGAGAGTAGGTGGTGGTGAAAATGTTTCCCGGTCTTGAGCGTTGAGGGTAGGTGATGGTGAAGATGTTTCTTTTTGCCTCAGAATACTAGGAATAATAATAATACAAGCAAGAATAGCACCGCCAGCAATACCTAAACCTATTTTGACCCAATTGTGGGGGGGAGTTGGTGAAGGTTGTGGAGTAAATGACGGTGAAGCAGAAGGAGGAATAGTAGGTTGTTGATTATTAACCTGATTTTTATGTATTAAAACTGTTTCTTGTTGTGATGGGTTATTCACATAATTATTATTATTTAATTCTACAATATTATTATTATTATTATTTAATTCTACAAATATTTCATCAATAGTTTGATAACGATGTCTCCAATAATCGGCAACCATTTTATCTAGAACTCTACCCAATTTTTCACTCACATTAACTTGGTTTTTCCAGATAAGTTCACCAGTGGATGGGTCTTTAGCTAATCGACTTGCCTGCATTCCAGTTAATGCTTCAATAGTCATCATCCCCACAGCATAAATATCACTACACAATCTCGGTTGACCTGCTGCTTGTTCGCCAGGCATATATCCGGGAGTTCCTACTGCTATTGTGTGAGTTGTATGACCTCCACTTGTTACGGTTAACCCTTTAATTTCTTTGACTGCTCCAAAGTCAATTAAAACTATTTTTTCATCAGATTTTCTCCGCATAATATTCTGAGGTTTTAAGTCACGATGAATTACATTTTGTTGATGTACATACTTTAAAACTTCTAAGATTTCAGTTAATAGTTTAATTCCTTGTTCTTCAGTAATTTTTTGCCCTGTATAAACCTCCTTTGTTAGATCGTTACCTTGAATAAATTCCTGAACCAGATAAAATTGTCCGCCCTCTTCAAAATAGGCAAATAATCTGGGAATTTGATTGTGTTCTCCCAGACGTTGTAATGTTATTGCTTCTTTTTCAAATAAAGTTTTAGCAATTTGAAATACTTGCGGTCGGGGGTCTGATGGAGCGAGTTGTTTAACAACACATTTAGGATGATTGGGAAGGTCTAGATCGGTAGCTAAATAAGTGGTGCCGAAACCACCTTTGCCTAACTCTGATAAAATTTTATAGCGGTGTCTAAGTGTTTTGTTAGTCATTATTTTTCTATTAAGTTATATCATGTGCCCCCTCCGGGGGAGCTACGAATTGCGGATAATCACTTATAATAAAGTTTTTGTTTGTAGTAGGGCTGAAGCCCGAACTGTAGATAGGGCTTCAGCCCTACTACGAACTGTAATTATAATAACTATTTAACCGAAAATAATATTATATCAATTTTATATTATTACGACTCAGCAGCCAGAAGTCAGGAGTAAGGGATTAAGAAATAAGCTAGAGTAGTCATATGCAATACTAAAATTATTGCTATATATTCCCCTTGATTTGTATTTTAATTAAAATAATCAAACAGAGTAACTCTTAATTTTATTATGTAGATGACTTAATTACCGAATCATTAATTATTAATAATTATTAATTAAATAATTCAGCTTTATTAGCCTCCCCTTTCAAGGGGAAAAAAATGCTAGGACATTTCCTTATATTCAATCAATAAAGGTTTTAACGAGAGGTAATTATCCATTATCCATTATCCATTATCCATTAATGAAATTCATCAAGTCTATGTGAAAGAAAGCAAAAATATGAATGAGAATTCGACAAATACCAACGCCTTCTGATTAAATAGTTAAGCCTAATTATTCTACTAACCCAAATCAAAAATAACAAAATAGCAAAAAAGATAATAAATACTAAAATAACAAAAATTCCACGACCAATCAAAGCACCATATTTGTGCTGCGCCTTTAAAATCACAAACAAATTATTAATTAAACCGCCATATATGTAATACAACTGTAAAACTAAATAACTATAAATACCAAATAGACCAACTATACTAGAACAAAATGCCAGTCCACAAAATACAGACCAAAATCCAATTTTTGAAGTTATTAATACTGGGAGATGCCCTCTAGGAGCTTTGCTTTTAAAGATTAAATTACAGTATAATAACCATCCATCCAGAAGTCCGTTATTTCGCTTCAGTTTCCATCCAATTTTCTCGGAAAATTTTTGATAAGTTTCTTTTGTAAATTCTAAGGGATTATTTCCGGTATCCAAGTAAATTTGCTTTTGTACGCTCAATCCAAATTTACCATTACTGTATTCTTGCCAAAGTTGGTCAATAGTTTGCAAGTCAGTACAAGAAATTTGTTTTAGATTCTGAGAATTTAATCCCCAGCCAAATACTCCAAAAAAATTCACTAGCCATCTTATTTTTGCAGCTTTTTGCATAATTATATTTGTTTCCCAATTTGCCTGTTTCCACTTTTTTGCTGCTAATAAATCATGCAATTTAGTACAATCAATATTCTTAAATATTAAAGCTGTTGCTTGTTGTGATGTGAAAGACTGTGATTGATTATTTACATTATTATTAAACTGCTTCGATAATTCACTTAAAACCCTGCTAAAAAAGTTGTTAAATCTTAATTCCCAGAGAGGTTTATTACCAATATTTCCTAATTCAGTTATTAGCGCATCAATATTCTGATAACGATGCCTCCAATAATATGCCACCATTTTATCTAAAATTCTACTCAATTTTTTACTCGCATTAACTTGGTTTTTCCAGATAATTTCACCTGTAGATTTATCTGCTTGTAATTTACTAGCTTTAACTCCAGTTAATGCTTCAATAGCCATCATTCCTACAGCATAAATATCGCTACAAAATTTAGGTTTACCTGCTGCTTGTTCAAGAGGCATATATCCAGGAGTTCCCACAGCTATAGTAATAGTTGTATGACCTTCGCTTGTTACGGTTAATCCTTTAATTTCTTTGACAGCTCCAAAATCGATTAAAACTATTTTGTCATCAGATTCTCGTCGCATAATATTCTGAGGTTTTAAGTCACGATGAATTACGTTTTGCTGATGCACATATTTTAAAACTTCTAAAATTTCAATTAATAGTTTTACTACCTCATTTTCACTAAACTTTTTGCCAGAATAAATCTCTTTTGTTAAGTCATAACCTTTAACAAACTCTTGCACCAAATAAAATTGTTTTTCCTCTTCAAAGTAAGCTAGTAATTTGGGGATTTGATTATGTTCTCCTAGATGTTGTAATGTTCTTGCTTCCTTATCAAATAAAGTTTTAGCAATTTGAAAAACTTTTGGTCGGGGGTCAGAAGGAGCCAGATGTTTAACTACACATTGAGGATGATTAGGCAGGTCTATATCGGTAGCTAAGTAAGTGGTGCCAAAACCACCTTTGCCTAACTCTGATAAAATTTTATAGCGATGTCTAAGTATTCTGTTAGTCATTGTTTCTTTGAGAAAGTTATATCAATTTATAACTTTACCTCATTAATCTAACATCTCTTATTTAATATCATGTTCGGATAATCACTAACTATAAAGTCATTGCGACTGGAACGGAGTGGAAGGAAGCAATCTCAATGGTTTGAGATAA
>NZ_JAAHGT010000318.1 GCF_010672385.1 Okeania sp. SIO2F4 | reverse complement strand
CTAGGTAACGTAAGATTTCCTTCAATATATTCATAACTTTTGGGAATCATCTTAGGAAAAGCAGAACAATTAAAGAACATTATTTTTGAAGGAGTCAATCTCATAAAATTTGCGACTACCCATACCCAAATGCTGAGTTAATTGAAAGGAGCGATCGCGCCTCATAAAATACTAAGGAGGCTAAAAGAAAATTTCAGCTAAAATAGTTGTTTAAAAATCAAAATTTTTTTAATTTTATAGATATCATAAATTGTGGAAAGCAAAGCAAAAACCCCAAATTGGCTAGATTCATTAGGAAATCTAGCAGTTCCCATTGCAGCTTTAGCAGGTATAATCAGCTTACAAGTATTCTGGCCACCAAAAGCTTCTCCGTTAAAAGAGAAAATTGTTTTAGACTCAACAGATGCAGTCTTAGTCGAACAAAAAGAAGCTCTACAGTTCAAGCTATTGAAAGCATCTCCCACTTTTGGATTTGATAATTTGATTGCAGATTGGGTATTTCTCCAATTTCTCCAATATTTCGGGGATGATGCAGCCAGAAATGAAACAGGTTATTCTCTAAGTGAAGATTACTTTGATATTATTACCCAGTTAGATCCAAGATGGGTTGACATATATCTGTTTCTTTCCAACTCTTTATCTATATATGAAGGTAAACCCAAAGTAGCTGTAGAATATATGACCCGTGGTACTGATGCACTTTCCCCAGAGATAGATCCAGAAGCGTGGCAAGTATGGAGATTCAAAGGAATAGATCAATTATTATTAGTCGGTGATATTCCAGGGGCAATTAAGTCTCACGAAATGGCTGCTGAATGGGCTGAGAATACATCATACCAAGAGTTAAGCTCTCTATTTAGAAATACAGCAGAATTTCTCAAGACAGACCCCGATAGTAAATTAATCAAGTTTAACGCCTGGTTGTGGGTATATTATCAAACAAGAGACCAAAGGGTAAGGGAACGCGCTCAACAAGAAATTCTCGAACTTGGTGGTAAAGTGGAAATGAGTGAAGATGGAGAAAAGCGTTTTGTTTTGCCAGATGCTTCTAAATAGATTGGACATCCATTCTAATATCTATATGGTTTGAGGAGGTGGGGAGATGGGGAGATGAGGAGATTGGGAGATTGGGAGAGTTCGACTCGTTACTTCAAGGAAAACCCTAACAGAATTGAATATAAGGAAATATTATTTCTTTTCTCTTGGTCGATTGGAGATGGCGTTTCGCTCCGCGACATGAAAAGCATTAGCGTTAGCGAAGCTCCTCTGTAAGAGGCAGCGGCTCTGCAAGAGGCAGCTCCTCTGCTTTCTTCGGGAAACCTCGCCATCCCATCCTGACGGAATGCTCCGCTTTCCGACCGCTTTTTCCCCTTGAAAGGGTAGGCTTTTAACCAAGGTATTTAATTAATAATTAATATCAAATCCGGTTAATTGCACATACTATGAACTATCGGGCCACCAGTGGTAGTAGGTTAATCCATGAATCAGCTCACAGTGATTAAGTAAAGCACGACAACGTTGAAAGAGAATCTCTTCCAATTCTGTTAATGTTTCAAAACATTTATTGGCAATTGCTTCATTAGTTAAAGGCCACAACCGCTCTGCTGGTTGCAATTCTGGTGAATAAGGTGGTATGAACACCAAGTCCATGCCATTTGGAACTTCTACTTGTGGACTGGTATGCCATCCTGGGCGTTCGCGCGGTTCGTTGGGGAGCAAATCGCATACCAATATGACCCGCTTGTCTTCCCCAAGACCAAAATGTTCAGCAAAGTCGGCCAATACCCGATTAAATAGGTCAATTCTGACATAAGGTAGAATCCACCAATAGGTTTCTCCAGATTGTGGATGGACTTGCGCCATAAAGCCATAACCACTTAAACCGCCAGTTGACAGTAGCATTTGGTTGTTCCCCTTCACAAACCCAAACTTTTCTGACTACAGGCTTTAACCCTAAGCGATGTTCATCCATTGCCCATACCTGAACGTCGGCATCTGGATGCTCCTTCTGCACCGGAAGTGTTTCTATCGCTAGTTTTTTTTTCCACTCTTGTTGTTCTGCTTCTGAAGACTTTTGATGTTGTGGTCTTGGTGTTCTTCTGCGTAACCGTAACCCCTTGAGATACTCCCACCCAGGTTGAGGTGACATATGGCGTCCTAGTAATTCACTGAGCCATGCTGCAACTTTTGGCCCATTCCACAACCCTCCATCTGGGGGTTCTGAGTGTAGGACTTGCCACAACTGGGCTTGCTGCACATCGTTCAATAAGGGTTTTGCCCCTTGATTCCGGCTCCTTAAGTCTCCCAGACTATCGGGGCCAATTCGGTTGTAGCTACGAACTATCTCATAAATCCAATTCAACCCGAAACCAGTGACTTCTGCTACTTCTGCTGTAGTTTTACCCCTGCTTAATAACCAAATTACTTGGTAGTGAGTGCGAGCGATCGCGGAAGTTGCTTGACGATATCCCATTTCTAGTTCTTCAAGGGTTAGATGGGGTTGAATGGTAAGCGATCTTGGCATTTTGACTTACTAGCTACAGCAATACCCCTCTATTATACTATGTGCAATTAACTGGATTTGATATAATGATTATTAATTATTCGGTAAAAATTATCTTTTTCATCGAACAGACATAGGCGTGTCTAGTTTTTTATGACCCCTTATTATTCTTAATATTCTATTTTCAAATTGGTATAAGAAATTTATTATGATTGTGCAAGCGGAAATTATATGTAGAAGACTTCAATTGTCAAAAGTTGATTTAGGCTCGATCGAGTCTAAAAATATATAAATCCAAAATGTCAGACTAGGTAACAACCAAGGTAATAAAATAGCTGCTGAAATGTATATTTGTAGAGAAGCAAGAGCATAAATTAGAGTTAATAAAAATAGTGAGGATAAAATAATTTCTTTTTTTTGTATCTTAGAGTTAGAGTTATTATCTAACATTAATACCACTCCTTTTCCGAAAACAGCAGCCACCCCAATTAGCCATAAATTAGGAATAGGTATAACTAATCGTTGCTTAAGGAAATGATGAACCAGATAAGTATGAATTTCTCCCCCTGGAAATGCCCTACTTGGATCGGGAGGATTTTTTTGAGAACGCCAGTAACGAACAGCAGCAGGTAAAGGAAAATTGTCTTCTCCAGGAGTTAATCCTGCATCTTTATATTTAGCAGCAATAATTACTATTGACGGGCGTTTCTCTAGTGTCATTTTTGGTAATAATTCGTATTCATCACTCTCTAAAAGTTGCCAAGCAGGTAGACGTACAAAAATCGCTTCAGGAGGAATAGAAAAATCTATAATTGGATACAGCCACATTTGCCCTAGTCGATAAGAAAACTTCGTTAAAGGTTGTAAGCGAGATGAGCTAGAAAATAAATCCAAAAAATTTTTACCGGTAGTCTGAGCAATATGATTTTTGACTTGAGATAACAAATCAATTGAGGAATTAATCTGAGGTTGAAGCAAATTATCAGATTGTTCAAAGTTTAACAAGTGAGCAACTGCTAACAGATAAGCAAAGGGTAATGGTGTCTCAGTGGAATATTTCCTTGGTAGTAGTGTTAGATGAGTAACGTAACGATCGTAGCCTAATACATGAACATTTCCCTGTAGTCGCCACTTAGGGGAGGCTAACTCCGGTAATACTTCCAACCAACCACCAGATCCATTAGGGGATGTGGCAAATACAAACCAAGTGTTTTGTTGTTCTATGGATGAGCGTAGGGTCTGGGCTAGTTTTTTGTCATTTTCTGGTTGATAGCGATCTAAAATATAGTCAATACCAATTATTTTTGCGTTCATGGTCGTCAGTCGCTCGATGATTTTGGCCATATAACTACGATCTATTGGTACAGGATTGGATATTTTTGCTTTTGTGATCGAATCTTCGTCAATTTCTACTAACAGTACAGGCGGTGAATTTTGCCTCTCAACTTGGTTGGTATATTGACGATACATAGCTTGCACTAATACTCGCTTATCAATCAAAAACCTTTGAGTTGACAGTTGCAAACTACATAAAATCAATGCACTTATAGCCATCGCTTCTCTTCTTGTAGGCAACCACCTTATGAGTTCTTGTCTAAGACTCGATCGTTTGAGACGAAATAGTGGCGCTCCTGGATGGCGAAACAAAGATGGTATTAAATATGTGCTGGGGTAAGTGAGATTTTTCTCTAGTTTCAAAAATTGACACGCTGATAATAATGATTCGTGAACATCTTTGTATTCACCTAAACTTTGGAGAAATCTCACTAAAAATTCTTGGGCGACTTGGTTATGAATTGGCTCCCGCATGACTGCAACTTGACTTAAACCCAAGTCTATCAGAGCATTAGCAATACTTAACCCACTACAGGAGTTGAATATGGCAAATTGTAAACCCCTTTGTTTTGCCATAGTTAGAGGTTGGGAAATTTCTGTGATGCATAAGGTGGTGCTTGGAGAGATCGCTATTTCCCCACCTGTATTAACAGTTTCATTGCTATGTCCGGCAAAAAATAAAATATCCCACCCACGTTGGTCAGTTATTGCTTTGACAATTTTGTCTTTTAGCTCTGCTTGACTTTCTTGAGGTTGCCAACCCACAAACTCTACTTCAGCTATTGGGGAAAGAAATTTCACTGCTTCTTTATCTGCCTGAAAATTTAAACCTGTATCATCTCCCAATATTGCCAAGATTCTAGCTTTACTTCGACCTCGCTTGGATGGAGAATTTACTGTAGCTGTAGTATTGCGAATATTAATTGGTTGGCGAGCAATTCTAATTTTGCTGGATGCAGCAAATTCTGTAATCTCCCATGCTTCCCACGGTAAACGAGATAAGTCTTGGGAGTTGCAAGTTATAAACACATCAACTGTGGGTACATCAGTATTCTGCTGTGATAGTGAACTTCCTGTTTTTTGTTTGGCTGCTTGAGCAACGATCGCTCTAATCTCATACAGTTGTTCGTGTCGTAACCAACGATGAAACTCAAATACAAGTTTTGCTTCTGCTTGCACCAATTTTTGATGCCAATCAACTTGTCTGGTTAGTTTTCCTTTATTTACTACCCTTCCCCGCAAGGCTTTGTGATAAAAATTCAGATAATTTTGTTGCCAATCTTGGTAAGATATGGTGAGACTTTCAGGATAAGGCAGACTGACAGTTAATTGTTGTCCCATACCCCAAGCAAGTTCAAACAAGCATTGTTTTTCCACTTGTTGAATCTTCAGGTAAAATTTAGTGGCAGTCTGAGTCATATTCATTTAACTTTGAGCGGATATCTCTTTATTCTAACAATCCTATTTCTATTCTGGAAAAGCTAATAAAAAAAATTAGCGATCGCTCTAGTATTTTTCCGGAAAACAAGCGATCGCTGTAGTTAAAAGTAGAAAAAAGCAATATTGAAATCCCTCTCCACTCAAGCTGAACGTATATTTCTTGCTAATCTAAGATTATGTATCCAAGGTTGATGAGCTAATTCTGTAACTGCTTCTGCTGAAAGTTTAGCTGTAAAAGTACATCGTTTATGATTTACCCCTCTTACACCAAGTTTTTGTAAAAAGTTTGCCTCTATTTGATTTGGCACTTCTGTTGTCCGCACAAAAACTTCCATTGGCTGCTTTTGTGATGCTCGTTTTTTATTCAAGGCATTCACTAAACCTGGATCTAATTTACGATAATCTGTTAGGTTTTCCATTTTTTCATAGCGCTCCTTGGAGATAAGTTATTATCTCCGTTTTGGGCCTTCAGTGTTAATATTTACTTAATTTAGGTCTTCCTTATTAAGCAGTAGTTTAGCATTTTAATCAGGCTTGGTCAAGAATATTAGGTGGAACTTAAAAATAATTAATTAAAATCAGGACTATCTAAATGGCACTAATTAATATTTTCAAAAAATGGAATTCGGAATTAAAAATTTATAAGTATGTCCGAAGCGACTGGAACGGAGTGGAAGGAAGCAATCTCAAGGGTATGCGCCTACACTATAAAGATACCTTTAATATGAAATACAAAAAATTGTGCTACTTAAGAATTTCCCAATTGCTCAATCACCCTACCCCCCTACCTCCCCATCCCCCCATCTCCCTATCAATCTTTGGTATCTTTGGTAGCAAACATTAACGTATTTCATATAAGTAGGTAGGTAGGAAAATTTATAAGTATGTCCGAAGCGACTGGAACGGAGAAATAGAATAGAGTAAAAAAGTAGAAAAATGCTCCCATATTTACCATCTTGCAATCTCCCCTACTCCCCTACTCCCCTACTCCCTACTCCCTATTCTGAGGATTTAAGATATTGATAAGTTTTCTTAGACACCCCGCGAATCAACTCTACAGCATCCTGGTCATCATCCGGACGCTTCACCAATACAGCCAATAGATAGCGCTTGCCATTAAGCAAATCAATCATACCCGCATCCGCCAACACAGACTTGAGATTACCTGTCTTGTGAGCAACCACAGAACCCCTACCTACACCCCTTGGCAACAAGGAATCATTCTGAGTTCTCTCCATAATCCTAAATAAGCGATCGCGAGACTTCAGCGACACCAAACCACCCTGATTCACCTGTGAAATTAAATCGATCAAATCCTTGGGAGTGGTTGTATTAGTTCCCGACAAATCTGGTAAAGGATTATTAATAACAGTATTCTTCAAACCCCAACTCTGAAACAACTGATTCAAAACATCAGCCCCACCAAGTGCTTCAATTAAAATATTAGTGGCTGTATTATCACTAATCACAATCATCTTCCTCACAGTTTGCAAAGCCGTATATTTGGTACCAGGCTTCCGAAACTGCATATCTCCAGACCCTTCAGCTAGATGAGATTCCTCTATTGTTAACATATCATCTAATTTGATTCTCCCTTGCTCCACCGCCTGGAAAAAAGCCACTAAGATCGGCAATTTAATCGTACTAGCTGAGGCAACAGCAGTGTCTCCATTAATATCCACATAAGCACCATTATCAGTATCAATCAGAAATACTCCTGGTGTTAGCTTTGGGTATTTGGCGATGACTGTATCTAACTCTGTTTTCAAAGCTGCAATTTCCCTGGTTTGTTGTACTGCTAAAGGTACAATGGAAGGAGATTTCCATTCTTGATTGGTCTCTACTTCACTATCTGCTGCTTGAGATATCGGATTAGAACTACTTCCAGGCTGCAATATTGATAACACTGTTCCACCAATCACCGCTATTCCCACACCTAAGATTAACATCCGAGTTGCGTACAATAGCAAAGAAGAGGAACGAGAATTATGACGAGTTTTAACTGGTGATTTTTTAGTCGGTAGTGACTGAGAAATAAAAGATTGAGCTTTTTCTGGTCGTTTCTGAGGGCGAGCAGATGATGTGGGTTGTTGTTCTGCAATCTTCCTTAATCTAGCAAGTTCCTCTATTCGGCTACGTTTAGCCCTATGAGACTGAAATTTAGGAATCTCTTGTTTGAAAACTCTGGGTACAACAGTTTTCTTTTGTGGAGGTACTGGTCTGAGAAATGTTTGCTCAGAAGTTGGAAGTGGAAACTTGGCTACATTACGCTTTTTCTTGAGGGGTAGCTGCGGTTGCAGCCGATTACTAGGCTTTCTACTACTAGACTGCTGCGACTGAGAGTCGGAATTAGTAGTAGAAGATATTACTGAAAGAATCGATCGATTACGAAAATTCTGAACCACTCCAAACACCTTAATATATAACTATAATTTTATTGATTAATACCATTACATAAATATCAAAAGCCACCTCAGCAAAAATAATTTTTTCTTTGATTGAATAATCTAAAAATTAGAGCAAATCGAAATAATTATTTCTGTTAATTTATGACAGATTTTGATATTATTAATAGTGAATTTGTCTGATAATTATTATCGTCGCTACACTCCAAAGTTATTGGGTGTTAGGTAGCAGATTTTTCCCAACACTATTGCAGAGCAACCGGGTTGAAAACCCCACCGTTATTACCAGTGTCCACAATTTAATTAGGGTTGAATCCAAGGGAAAACATTGAACCTAAAACTGCACCCACAACCTACAACTTTCTTCAAGACTAGGCTCTGTACCAAAATTACTAGAAAATTAGCTTTGAACAGAAGCACTTGGCCTTACTAATCAGGTGTAAATCACCGCTCAACTAAACTTACTTAAACTTACTCAAAGGTCTGAAAGTCTAGTCATTCGTAGTGGCTCGACCACTACAGGGTTAAACGGCAAACCTTTTATTCCTTGGTCAAAGACATCAGGAATTACTTTTTTAATAATGTTCAACGACCCATTTACATCTGCATTTAATAATTTATTTTCCCTGGTTTTATACAACCCTCTTGTTACTTTTTTTCCACTAAATTTCGGTTTTTTTTCTCCATATTTCGGTAAATTATCTCCATCTAAACAGCTTGATTGAGATGTATAAGATTCTTCGGTGATTATTACTTTTATTCCGATTAATTGGGCTTTATACGTTAACATTTATATTAACCGATAATGAGGGATATTAACAAATTGTTGATTGTTCTTTTTCCCTAATTTTATCTCTTGTTTCCCATTCTGATTCTGCCCTATAATTAAGATTCCTATTTCATGGTTTACCGAAAAATAAAGGTTTAAAGCCTCTCATGAGCAAGGATAAAAAAGAAAAAAAAATTCCTTTTTAACCAATCCTATTCTTAAAAATAATTAATAATTATTAATTATTGAAACACCAATCTATTACTCTTTTACTGGCTGTATGGAGATAATTTTATACTCGACAATTTCGTTTGGGCTAAGAGCCGACATGAATGTGAGTTAATTTTTTTAACCGATGATAATTACTTTTATTGTGGTTTGTTTTTAATTGAGATTGTCAACAAGAACGCTGTTTATTATCAAATGTATTAATTGCTTTTAATGGTCTGCCTTTAATCATGCTTAGGTGAAATTCCTGTTTGATTTGTAGTTACAGCTATTAAATTATTTACTCCTAAATCTACTCCTGCTACTTGTTGATTTTCTGTGGTTTCCTCCTCTTTTTCATAGACTATTTCTATTATGTAACAGCTACTTTTAGGCACGATTCTGGCCTCGATTATTTCTGTCTGTGAAGTGGTAATTTTTATTTCACTCATAGACAGATGACAAATTCCTTTTTTTAAGGCTTTGCGCGTAAATTGATTCCTCTGGATAGGGCAGAATGTTTCGGCATGCATGTCTTATGTTTATATTTAGGAATTTTCGGTTTTCCTAAAAATTTCAATGTCGTTGTTTTTTCCATTCTTTTAAAGCCGAGAAATAACCAGTCTAACATCGATCTAATCTCCTAAGAATTTGCTTACTTACCTTGGTAGTTGATTAATTGATAATTAATAATTAATAATGGATAATGAAAACTATCTCTAATTATCAATTAAAAAGGAGAGGCTTTAAACCTAGATTCGATTAATTATCCATTATCCATTATCCATTATCCATTATCCATTATCAAAAAAGCCTTGTGGTCAATTTCAGACCAAAAAAGATGGTTTTTCGTGATTACATGACGTTCAACTAGCTTCATACCTTAATTGTAGCTGATAGGGACTCAATAGATGGACCACCGAACAAACTTACCCCTAGATAGTTTGATGGCTATAGTTATGAG
>NZ_JAAHGT010000317.1 GCF_010672385.1 Okeania sp. SIO2F4 | reverse complement strand
CCCCTTCCCTTGTAGGGAAGGGGGTTGGGGGGTTAGGTTTTTTAACCTACTGGACTGACACAGCTAAAACTGTGCATTAGGGAGTAGGGTCGGAGGGTCGGAGGGGAGAAAGATTGTTGTTGGGTTTCGTCCCTCAACCCAACCTACATCTATATGCAACATTTAAGATGAAATAGTCCACTACAAGTTTTGCTCCAAATTTTGCTGTAGAAAATTAATATTCCTTCTTTCCAGTTCGCTCCCAACACTCCCGGATAGTTTCTTGGATAGTACACTCGCAGTCATAAATATCAATTCCTAAAACTAGATCGTCTCCAACTTTTTTCAGTTCTTGTGGTTGAGCTACTATTTGTGAGAGTTCATAATCTCGTTCTTTATTTTGTCCCCAAAACGCCACATGGACATAACAGCGACCATTTTCTGGAAGTGGCCAATGATCGTAGTCAAACACTGAATCAAAAGGAATACTACTAAGCCATTTCACCCTATCTTGTGGCTTTCCTGGAGCTATTTTTTGCCCAATCTCAGAAGAGCCAATATCATCGGGGTAGTAGGAGTTGCGAGCTTTCCAATCTTTTACTGATAGTGATATTTCTGTGAGGAGTAACCTGGCTTTTATATACTCATTGCTACTGTTGAGATTAGTATAGCTGCGGATAGCAATTAGAAACAAAACGCTAATAATGAAAACGACAACAGTTAATTCAACTAAGGTACTACCAGTCTGTTTGGTATTAGGCATGATTTCAGGTCTCGTTTATTAAAAGTATTTTGACAAAAAAATGGTATCTTCTTCCTTCTTTTAATTTTACTGCTCCAGAATTACAAATTCATATTTGCCAGATTTAACACTAGGTTTAACTTGAACTAATACTGACTTATCCTTCTCGAGAAACTGGCGATCGCCTAATTCCCCAAATCTAATTTTTCCAGTTACTCCTTCTAAATCAAAATCACCACTAGATAAAATTCTTTGTAATTTTTTACGGGAATAATTACCATTACTTTTATCGAGAGCTTTAATAATAGTTTTTGCTGCATCATAAGATGTAGCAGTACGCCAATTAATTTCACCATTCCAAAATTTTTGAGATGTTTGAGTAAACTCGTCATTAGGGTCACGATGCCAAGGAATAGCAACTGTCAAATTATTCTGGTTTGCTTCTTCTCCAGCATCATTTACAACTAGATAATTATAAATAGAATCTCCACCGATTAATTTTAATCCTTTAGCATTATCAATTACTCCAATGGTATTAGTCAGAGTTTTGTCAGTCGCCGGGACTAATAACATTGCTTCGGCATCTTGTTTTTTTGCCTGTTCAATACAATCTTGGGCGCTAAAGTTTCCAGCATTCAAGTAACATTGATGTACAAATTTTTTCGTTGCTAGGAGTGTCTCAAATTCTCGCTTCAGAGATTCACTATATTGATTATTTTCTACATAAGCTACTGCTACTTTTTGAGGTTTACCAATTTTTTCCAAATACTCAAATAAAGCTTGGGCAGCGATTCTATCGCTAGGGGAAATCTTAAATACAAACTTACTAAAATTCGATAAGAGAGTTGAGGTGCTAGTAGGAGAAATAGCTACTAATTTATGTTTGTGATAAATTTATCCGGCACTGAGAGTCATTGGACTAGAGTAGTGACCAATAATGGCGATAATATCTTTTTGTTTGACTAAATACTTAGCATTTTTTTTAGCAGTTTCTGGCTGATATTTATCATCAAAAATTGTGACTTGTAAAAATTTACCATTGAGACTACCTTGGCAATTTAATTGATGTTGGATATCTTTTATTGCCAGAGAAATTTCTGCTAAACCACAATTAAATTCACTTTGAGCTTGAGCAACTCCCCGTAAAATTTCGGCAGCAATATTAGGTTCTCCATTAGCAGGAATACTAACTGCTATTTTTAAGATTTTTCTGTTTTGATTGATTTTTTTTGCTTGAGCGATGGAATTGTTCAAAAAAATTACTGTCTCTGGGTCATTTTGTTTGAGATTAAGAGATTGGCGAAAATAGGAAATAGCACTGTTAAATCTTTTCTCTTTTATTTCTCTCATTCCTAATTCTTTTTCTGAGGATATTTCCCCAGAAGGAAAAAGAGTTTTTTCTCCAATACTATTATTAATGTTTGGAAGATCTCGAACTATCATGGGAATTACTAATTCTCCTACATCCCGAAGTATCAGAATAATTGCAATGAATAATCCTGCTACTTCTAAAGGCACTTTGATTCGCTGAATAAATTTCTGCCAAAGATTTTGTTGAGTCATTTTATCGGGTAGATATCAATTTTGAATAAAGCCAAAAATTTATCGATTTTAGGGAACAGGGAACAGGGAATAGGGAATAGGGAAGAGGAAATAGGAAAAAAGTATTTTTGCATATATTGAGATACACCCATTTTATCCTAAGTAAATAAATTGCTATTTTAATTTATTGCTACAGAATCACAAATTGATATTTTCAAAATTTGGCAAATTGACCTTCTTACTGAAAAATCCTGGTCTAAAGCCCCCCTTTTAAGAGGATAAAAAAAGAGAATTTTGTATTTCAAGCCTCTTGCTTCAGCTAGAGATACTGATAACTGATAACTGTTAACGCAGTTCCTCCGATAGGAGGCTAACTGATAACTGAAATGACTTCTTCCTTCTTTTAATTTTACCGCTCCAGAATCACAAATTCATATTTTCCAGATTTGGTACTAGGTTTAACTTGAACTAATACTGACTTATCTTTGTCAAGAAACTGGCGATCGCCTGACTTCCCAAATCTAATTTTTCCTGTTACTCCTTTTACATAAAAATCACGACTAGATAAAATACTTTGTAACTGTTTACGAGAATAATTACCCATCATTTTATCCATAGCTTTAATAATAGTTTTAGTAGCATCATAAGATGTAGCAGTACGCCAACTTACTTCGGCATTCCAAAACTTTTTAGCTGTTTGAGCAAATTCAGAATTAGGGTAACGATGCCAGGGAATAGCAAGGGTGAAATTTGCTTGTTCTCCTTGTTTACCAGCATCCTTTAATACCCTGGGATTATAAGCAGAATCTCCACCTAATAATTTCAACCCTTTAGCATTATTAATTATTCCTATAGCGTTACCCAGAGTTCTGTCTGTAGCAGGAATCAAAAACATTATTTCTGCACCTTGATTTTTGGCTGATTCCACACAGTCACTAGCACTAAAATTTCCGACTGAAATATCGCATTTATGTACAAAATTTGCTGGTAGTAATTTCTCAAATTCTTTAGCTAAAGACTCACTATAATTATTGCCAGGTATATAAGCAACGGCTATCTTTTGCTCTGCCCAATTTTGTTGATTCAAATAATTCCATAGAGTTTGGGCTGCTAGGTCATCACTTGGTGCAACTCTAAACACAAATTTACCAAAATTTTTCAAACTAATAGAAGTGCTAGTAGGAGAAATAGCCACAAGTTTTGCTTCGTTATAAATATCTCCAGCTTGTAAAGTCATATCACTAGAAGAATGACCAATAACAGCAATAATTTTCTCGTTTTCTACTAAAGCTTGAGCAATTTTTTCTGCAGTTTTTGGCAGATATTCATCATCAGCAATAGTAACTTTTAGAAATTTCCCATTCAAACTACCAGAGCAATTTAGTGAATTTTGAATATTTGTAATAGCCAGAGAAATTTTATTTAAACCACAATTAAATTCACTTTGAGCTTGAGCAACTCCTCGCAAAATTTCCTGAGCAATATCTGACTCTTGACCTATCGGAACACTAACTGCAATTTCTATCTTTTCCCCAATATTACTATTAGACTTTTGTTGAGCAATTGCATTATTCAAATAAATCAAAGTTTCCGGGTCATTTTTATTTTCTTGGAGAGACTGTCGAAATTGAGCGATCGCCCTAGCAAATTTCTCACTATCAAACTCCTGAATTCCCATTTCTTTTGCCAGAGTTGTCTTTGAAGAAATTAACAGCTTTTCTCCCTGACTAATATTTTGAGAAATTTCTGGTGGTGATGATATATCTGGAGTTGAAATGAATTGATTTTTCACTACATTAATCACCAAAAGTCCTAATAAAATTCCTGCGACTGTAATTTGCAAACATCCCATATTTGCGAGCTTCAAAAGAAGCTTAAATTTCTCCCATATATTTGGATGAATAAACTGCTCCCACCTCAGAGAATGAGATAAAGCTGTTTCTTGAATACAAAGAGTAGGCAACCACATTGCCCCTGGATAAGGCTTTTCAAAATGTTCTAACCTTCCTTTTGCTATTTGTAGAGATTCAAACAAGGATTTATTATTTGCAAACTCTGTAAAAAAATACTCCAAAAATTTCACTGCCACCATGTCTGGAACAGGTTCCCGCATAACAATAATTCTTGATAAACCAAGGTTGGCTAATTGATTTGCTAAACCCAAACCATCACAAGAATTAAAAATTGCTAACTGTAACCCTTTATCTATTGCATATTTCAAAGAATTTTTAAACTCTTCAATACTTAATCTATCTTCCTCATTCAAATCTATCCAACCAATTGAACCATCTTCTTTACTACAACTATGACCAGCAAAAACTAAGATGTGATAACCAGGTTCTTCCCGCAAAGCATTAGATAAAATCTCCCTAGTTGGTTGATTTAAACATTTTACTTCCGCACCCTTTTCCTTTAACTTTTGAATTACCTCTAAATCTAACTCTGTATTAATTCCATCACTCTTACCAACTATCAAAATAATTCTTACTTTTGAGAATTTATGCACTCCTTGAAATCTACCTCTACCCTTAACTCGGATAGCAATTTCTGTTTGGGGAAAACGAGACTCAAATAAACTCCATTCTTGCCAAGGAATTCGACGTAAATTAGGATTTTGAATATCCAAAAATAAGCGAATTTCTTCCCCAGAAGATTGTAGAGAACTTAAAACAGAAATTAACTCGTCTCGTATAGGTTGCCAACTACTATCGCCACTATCCAGCCATTGATTAAGAGTAATTTTAACTTGTTCTTTTTGTTCAGCACTAGAATGATTAATGACTGATTTTGGGCTAAGGCGAGTTGCTACTTTCCGCACATCTTCCAACTCATAATAAGCTTCTTTCCATTCTGTAAAAGATTTTTCTAGTTGAGAAGGTAAACATGGCAAAAAACCATCAATAGAGTGAAAATTAGTATCTTTAGTATCTATTAAAGTTAAAGTGACATGAAATTTATCATTAACACTATCAATTAGTTTAATTTTAATTATTTTCATAGTTATCTATCCTCTTGAACCAATTACTAAAAGTAGTGCTATACTTAGAAACTATTTCTAAACTTATAAAAACCTCTCTCCAAACCTCTCTCCTACCAGAAGAGAAGCTTTTAAATCCCCATTCCCTATTAGGGAAGCTATCCATTACCCACATCTTTCTTAACGTAAAACTTGATAAAAGAGAGAATTTATGTATTTACCATCAAATGCATATTTCCCAAGAGTAAATGTATTTAATTAGAGGCTTTAGAGTAATTTTGCTCTCTTTTTCTCCCCATCTCCCCATCTCCCCATCCCCTGATCAGAAAAGGGGTTTCAAGACTTATGGGTAAAGCATAGGTAGGGAAGGGGGGTAGGGGGTTAGGTTATTCAGGTGACGCTTCAATTATTAAGTAATTAACACGGGCTGAATAACCTTTTTAATAACTATTACCCAGTTAGTATTAGTTATGCATATTTTTACTTCTCGCTCTCGGACGTTCCATGCAACGTAAGCATTCAGCTAGCTCGCAGTCAGCTATCAGCAACAAGACTTTCTATTTAAGGACAGTGTTTAAATTAACAACTGACTTTAAGAACAAGGCAACCAACTTTTGTAGTAAGACAATTAATAAAGCTTTTATCCTAAATTAAAGCACTCTTCTGATAGCTGTTAGCGAAGCTCCTCTGAAAGAGGCTGGCTGGCGGCTGAATGCTTACCATGCAACGTCCCTACCTACTCCCCTATTCCCCCACTCCTCGAATCAATAAAATGTAGAAAAGTTTTTGAGAAATGGAATTAAACCACAAAATTTTCTCTAATTAGTTGGTCGCCTAAACTCATTTCTATAGTAAATTGTTCTTTAGTTTTACAGCCAAATTCTAATTGTATCCAATCATCTTTTTCCCTAGTCTCAGCTTCCATACAAGAAATACCAGACTCATCCAATATTTTCAGTTGTATATCGGGAGGTAAATAGAGACTTTCATCAGCAGGATAAAGTCTTACACAAACATCTATTCCTTCCTCTTCCTCCTCAAATTTAGCTGTCACTTTTACCATGAATACTATAGATCGCTGAGTCGCTCCACTACCCCAATTAATAATTTTTCCACAACTAATAGTTGGTACTTCAGATTCAGAAGTAGTTGTTCTTGAACTTCTCATATTAGTACCTGGCAATAATTCGGAAGGTTGCCATTCTGTCTGCAAAATTCCCGCAAACCACTGCCGTAAGTTGATAAATTTTTGACACCAATCAATTTCATCAATTAATATGTCTAAAGAATCTATTTCTGTCAATGAAATAGATTCTTGAAATTGTTCAATCTTTCTTCCAGAAACAAATCCCAATAGTTGTACTTGGTTTAAATCTTCCCCAAATTGAACTGCCAGATAACCAATTCTATTTTCAGTAACTTCTGGAGGCAAATAAAACTCTTTTTCTCCAGGCAATACCGGACGACATTCCAATTTGCCAATATTTGGTAAAACTAAGTCCGCAACATTAAATATTGCCCTAGAACCAGGATTCCAACAATCACTTTTATCAATAGCTGTTTGAATATTTATCCACTTTAAATAAGTTTGCACTGCCACAACAGCAAGAGTATTTAGATAAACTTGTTTTCCTTTTTCTGGAGTTGCTTGTTCTGCTGCAAATTGTCCTGCGTATTGATGAGCTTCAGGAGTCAAAAAAACTGTTAATGGTTGTGCTAAAGCTAGGGTCATGGTTGTTCTCCAAATTTACTACTAATTTCTTGTAACAAGGGAAGACATTTCCGCTTCCAGTGAGAATAAAGAGTTTGGTTACTAATACTAATTTCTCTAGAAATATTAGATATTCTTTTTTCTTCCAATAACAACCGAATGGCTAATACATGACAATTACATTCAGGATGTTTTCTCGGATGAGATGTTTTGAGTTTTTCCTCTGGGTCTGTCTTAATATATTCCTGAACTGCAATACCTTGTCTTTGACGTTTAGCTTGTTGTAGTTCAGCAATTTTCATTTCCAGTAAACTGAGAGTATTAGCTGGTAATTTTTCACCTAAAGTTGTTGACTGTCCTTCATCATCATTAATAGGTTTATCTATACTCTCATTTTCATATTTATTATCAGCAATATATAAATCTCGGACGCGCCATTTCAAATAACCATTAATCCAAATTACAAAACTTTTTTCCCAAGAGGAACCAGGTTGAAAGTTTTGAATATTTTTACTTGCCCATTCTAGAGTCCGATTAAAAGCCTCTGGATAATTTTGGTGAGATGACCTATATAATCCTGGTAGTTGTTGGATTAGTATCAATAATCTATTTAAAACTTTCTGGCGTTCTGGACTAGGATTTTGAGATTGACATATTTGGGTAATTAGGTCTCGCAGTTGGTCTTCCACGGCGATCGCCCTCCTATAACAATGGTTGAATGTTATGAGTTTAGCCCATCAACCAAAAATATATATTTGGCTTACCTTAATTTTTAACCCTCTCTTATTTATATATCTGCCTGTCAAAAGTTTTTTATGATTTAGGAGATATGATTAGATTTTTGATTTTCAAATTAGGAGGTAGGGGCGATTCGCGAATCGCCCCTACAGGGTTTTGGTTGTAACTATGTGGTTTATCAATCTGAAAAACGCTGTAATACTGGTAAATTTGAGTCAATGAAGACCTCTCCCCCAACCCCTCTCCTACGAGGAGAGGGGAGTTTCTCTCCCTTCCCTTGCAGGGAAGGGGGTCGGGGGGTTAGGTCTTGGTTTGCCCACCCTACTCTAATCCCTGCAATTTCTTTTTTGCCCACTCCCGCAGTTGTTCGTCTGGGTCGTTTGCTGCTCTGTCTTGTAATAGTGGGAGGGTTTGCGGATGGTCTGGATAATGTTTGACTATTGCTTCTAGAAGTTTGGTTGAGTTTAGGAGTAGGGTGTGTTTTTGCTAATGAAAAGCGTCAGCACGACACACCGAAAGTCAACGGTGGCGAGTTAATCAAATGTAATATAACATACTATACAATGTACTATTGTACAACAGATGAATAAAACATCAATCTATGGAAAAGAGAGCGGTCGCGTTTGCGTAGCATGACCTAGGAAAGCGGAACGGATGATAAGATCGCTACTCATGTAGGTTGGATTGTTCCTGCATTGCCAAGCATGGAACTCTTAATCCGTATATCCGTGCCATAATCGGTGTGAGCGCTGCAATTTCTTTTTTGCCCACTCCCGCAGTTGTTCGTCTGGGTCGTTTGCTGCTCTGTCTTGTAATAGTGGGAGGGTTTGCGGATGGTCTGGATATTGTTTAACTATTGCTTCTAGAAGTTTGGTTGAGTTTAGGAGTAGGGTGTGTTTTTGCTAATGAAAAGCATCAGCACGACACACCGAAAGTCAACGGTGGTGAGTTAATCAAATGTAGTATAAAATACTATACAATGTACTATTGTACAACAGATGAATAAAACATCAATCTATGGAAAAGAGAGCGGTCGCGTTTGCGTAGCATGACCTAGGAAAGCGGAACGGATGATAAGATCGCTACTCATGTAGGTTGGGTAGAGCGACAGCGAAACCCAACAGATACAATATTGTTGTTGAGTTACCCTGCGGGATATTGCTACGTACCTCAACCCAACCTACAAAACTTAATCCGCTTCATCCGTATATCCGTGCCATAATCCGTGTGAGCGCTGCAATTTCTTTTTTGCCCACTCCTGTAGTTGTTCGTCTGGGTCGTTTGCTGCTCTGTCTTGTAATAGTGGGATGGTTTGCGGATGGTCTGGATAGTTTTCGATAATTTCCTCTAGTGCAATTTGTCGAGGGTTGGTTTGATACTTATATTCACGTTGAAAGGGATCATTGAGAGCGGTGTGGTAAAGCAATTCAAAAATTCCTGGCTCATCTTTCCAACCACTAACTATTTGTCGCACTGCTTCGCTTCGCACCTTTTTGCTATGATCGGACTCTAGGCTTTGTTTTAGTAATTCTAAAGTTCCCGGCTCATGTTTCCAACCACTAACTATTTGTCGCACCGCTTCAACTCGCACATCCCAATTCTCATCAGACATTACCTTTTGTTTGAGTAAATCTATAATTCCCGGCTCATCTTTCCAACCAGTAGCTATTTGTCGCACCGCTTCAACTTGCACATCCCAATTCTCATCAGACACTACCCTTTGTTTGAGTAATTCTAAAATTCCCGGCTGATTTTTCCAACCAGTAGCTATTTGTCGCACCGCTTCAAGTCGCACATACCTATCATCATTAGACTCTACCCATTGTTTGAGTAATTCTAAAATTCCCGGCTGATTTTTCCAACCAGTAGCTATTTGTCGCACCGCTTCAAGTCGCACATACCTATCATCATTAGACTCTACCCATTGTTTGAGTAATTCTAAAATT
>NZ_JAAHGT010000316.1 GCF_010672385.1 Okeania sp. SIO2F4 | reverse complement strand
GATTCCAAAATAATATGTCTACAGAAACTCAAACTCCTAAGATAGTAGTAGTAGGTGCTGGCTGGGCTGGTTTAGGAGCCACTCACCACCTAGCCAAAAATGACTATGATGTTACACTTCTAGAAGCTGGCCCTTATCCTGGTGGTTTAGTGGCTGGCTGGAAAACTCCCGGTGGCCGTTCAGTAGAAGTCGGGATACATGGTTTTTGGTACCCGTACCATAACATATTCTCTCTAGTCAAGGAGTTAAATCTCAATCCCTTCACCCCTTGGACTCGTTCTGCTCAATATTCTCCCGCTGGATTAGAAGTAGAATCACCAATTTTTCAAGATTTACCACCCCTACCAACTCCTCTTGGTACTTTTATTTATACTCAATTTCAACGGCTACCTTTAAGCGATCGCCTTTCTGCTCTGCCACTGCTTTATTCTCTTATAGATTTTGATAATTCGGATGAAGCTTGGCGAAGATATGATTCAGTAACGGCTAGAGAATTATTCAAACAATACGGCGTTACCAAGAGATTATATGATGATGCTTTTAACGCCATGTTATTAGTTGGTTTATTTGCTCCGGGAGAACAATGTTCGGCGGCGGCTGCTTTGGGTATGTTGTATTATTTTATTCTGGCTCATCAACCTAATTTTGATGTGGTTTGGTGTCGGGGTACTGTTGGAGAAATGATATTTAAACCTTGGGTAGAAAATATTGAAAAATTTGGTGGAAAAGTTATGACAAAACAGCGAGTTACTGACTTAATTGTTGATGATAATAGCAAAGCAAAAGGAGTTGTTTGTGAAGACCAAATATTTGAGGCAGATGCAGTAATTTTTGCTGTTGGTATTAGTGGAATGAAAAAGATTTTAGCAGGAAGTGAAGCTTTACAAACTCGTCAAGAATTTAGGAATATTAATAATTTGGCTGGAGTTGATGTATTAGGAATTAGGTTATGGTTTGATAGAAAAATTCCGATTCCTCGTGCTTCTAATGCTTGTTTTGGATTTGATGCAACTACTGGTTGGACGTTTTTTGATTTGAATGCTTTACATGACGAATTTCGAGATGAACCAGGAACGGTTTTAGAAGTAGATTTCTATCATGCTAATCAATTTTTACCTTTGAGTGATGAGGAGATAATTAAAATTGTGCGGGAATATTTAGCAACTTGTATTCCTGAATTTATAGCTTCAGAAATTATTGACCAAAGTGTTGTCAGAGTGAAGGAAGGAGTAACTCATTTTTTTCCTGGTAGCTATCAATATTTACTCCCAGCAAAGACAAGTTTTGAGAATGTATTTATGAGTGGGGATTGGATTATTAATCGTCATGGTTCGTGGTCTCAAGAAAAAGCTTATGTGACTGGTTTGGAGGCTGCAAATTTAGTCGTGGATAAGTTTAAGTTAGGGGAGAAAGCTAATATTATTCCTGTGGAAGAGGATGAAGAACATATTAAATTTGCTAGGACGATTAATCAGTTAGTGCGAGAAGTCGGGAAGTCGATATTTCCTAATATTTGGTTGGCTTAATTCAGTTAACAGTTATCAGTACATCTGGAAATTAGTAAGAGACTTTGAAATATGGAATTTTCTTTTTTTATTCTCTTAAAAGATCGGGGTTAAGGTAAGCATTTAACCGTATATTTCGGACATAATAATCTACAAGGAGCGAATAGTAAAACTCTTCTGCTGCCGACATCTTGCTTGCTAAATGTGTACCTGATAACCGCACGAAGTGCTGTCTTAATAATCAATCTTCTTTCTTCTTGCCTCCTCATTCTGAATTTGTAAAGAATTATTGCTAAGTCTCACTAGAAGAAAAAAAAGAACAATTTTCTGATATAAAGATGCCACTGAGGTTTTCAATGTACACATAACTATAGGAGAAGAAAAAAATGCTTTACTCAACTTTATTAACACTTGGCCCTAATACTTTTGCCTGGAGTCCAAAAATTGCCTTAATTATGATTATCTGTAATATCGTAGCGATCGCCTTCGCTAAGTTTACTGTGAAATATCCTAGTGTCGGTCCGGCGATGCCTGGTTCCAACTTTTTTGGTGGTTTTGGAGTAGCTGGGGTTCTGGCAACTACAAGCTTCGGTCACATTTTAGGTGCTGGTGTGATTCTTGGTTTAGCAAATATAGGTAGCCTCTAAATTATTTTAGGTAGTTGACATCCTCCCGATATTAAATTAAAGATTATGATGCGGGTCTTCTGCCAACATTTAGATAAAATCAATAATTTCATTTACATTTATTGTTAGGTAACTTTCAGAAAGTTACCTTTTTATTAGATACTTACTATTGTCCAATAGTTGAGAAAAAAATCATGCGTACTAGAGAAGCATCTTTTTTATTGGGTATATCTCGTCAACGTTTATTAGTTTTATTAGCTCAAGGAAGAGTCAAAGATGCTGAGAAAAATGGTAGATTCTGGGAAATCCCAGTTTCTGAGAATGGAATGCCTGTGATAATTCCGGCTCGGCGCGGTCCGAAAGGTATCTGGAACAAGGAAATACCCACCAAACCTAAAATGATTCATGTTAATCAAAGCAAGATTAAAGGTAATAAGGGTAAGCCTCCAGAGGAATTGGAACCTGTGCTTTCAGTTAAAGATGGCGAACGCAACGATTATGGTTATGAGTTATATATTCCAGGTCCTTGCCAAATCGTCTACGAACCTTACAAACCTGCAAAATGTGGCGCTCACTTATGGATTAATACTTATAATTCTGTGGAATTTATACATAGTGAATTTTCACCAGATCCTGCAAGACAGCCTAGTAAACAAATTTTTATTAGTTTAGTTTCATAGGCACTACATCATCACAAAAGAATATTTATTTGCTTGAAAAGTTTGACTGACGATAACTTCAGTTAATTTGTGCTGTTTGGTTGTAGGAGTAGAAACATTTTGCTATGTAGCTAATGTTTGTTTTGTTATTTAAAACCCAATATCATCCAAAGCCACCTGAGCCGCTTCAAACAATTCATTATCAGAAACATACCGCCAATCCATATCTGCTTCATAAAACCGATATAAAATGTCACATTATGACGTTTTACTGTTTACTTCCTGCTTCAACCGGAACTGTCGGCAGCACTCCGTCCACAGGCATTGACGGTCAAGCCGACCGCATTTTTTAAATTAATACTTGCGTTCAAATCACGGTCTATAGATATCCCACACTTCTTGCAGTTATAAGTTCTCAGGCTTAGTGGCATATCTTGGACGTGACCACAGTTAGAACAAATCTTAGAAGATGGAAAGAATCTATCTACTATTGCTAGCTCAGAACCGTACCAATGAGTTTTATATTCAAGCTGTCTCCGAAATTCATAAAATCCTTGGTCGGCTATTGATTTCGCCAGCTTATGGTTTGCTAACATACCCCTGACATTCAAATCTTCTATGACAACTCTGCCGTGGTTTTTGGCTAAGTAAGTTGTCAGTTTATGAAGTGCGTCTTGACGGATGTTTGCTACTTTTCTATGCAATCTGGCTATCTTCCCTTGTGCCTTTTTCCAGTTAGCAGAGCCTATCTCTTTATGACGATTTAGGTATTGCATTCGAGATAACTTGGCTTCAAATTTGTGATACGATCTCAAACTCTCAAATACTTTTCCATCACTTAATGTAGCTAAAGTTTTCACTCCTAAATCTACACCTACTACATCAGTTTTTTTGGGTGTGATTGTGGGGTTTAATTCATAGCTACAACTGAGATACCAATCACCAGCTTGTCTACTAATTGTTACTTTTTTAGTTGTTGCTTCAATAGGTTCATAAGTTTTGACAATACCAATAAATGGTAATTTGTGACTCCATCCGTTTAATTCTATTGGTTTTCCACAATTATCAATTGTGAAGGAATCATGTTTACCTTTCTTCTTAAATCTTGGATATTTACCCAGCCCTTGAAAGAATCTTTTAAATGCTTCACCTAAGCTTCGGAAAGCATATTGGTAAACTTTAGATGACAAGTTTTTCATCCAAGGATAAAGAGGTTTTGTATGATTAGTAAAAACTTCTCTGAGCTTAAGGATATTGGGTTTATAACCATATTTATAAGCAGCATTCCACAAGCTTAAGCCCCAATTGTAGCACCAGCGTGAGTAGCCGGCGTGTTGAGCCATCAGGGTTTTCTGTTTGTTATTGAGTTTTAGCTTTGTACGAATTGACTTGTACATAATTTCTAGCCCTTTTTTCAGTTGACGACTGTATTTTCTCAGGCCAGATAGAGCTATCAAATTATACTACGTTATAACGTAAATTGTCAACTAGGTCAAAACTCTTTGATTAAGTCAATGCTCCCAAACTAAAACCCAATATCATCCAAAGCCACCTGAGCCGCTTCAAACAATTCATTATCAGAAACATACCGCCAATCGGTATCTCCAATTTCCTGATAAAAAGCCCGATCGTAAGCACGAGTTTGAATTACCACAGGCATCGGTACCGCATGACCTAATACTAAGGCTTGCTGTTTAGAATCCAATTTTGCCAAAACAGACCGCAAACTATGACCGCCAGAAACTCCGGTAAAAATAGAATCAATATCTTTATCATCATTCAACAGAGCGGTAATTCTGGTACCAATTTGAGACATAACTTCCGCATCTATTCCGGAAGGTCGCTGATCTACAACTAATAGAGTCACAAAATATTTCCGCATTTCTCTGGCGATGGTACCAAAAATAGTGGAACGTACTATAGCAGGGTCGAGAAAACGATGAGCTTCCTCAATAGTTATGACTAATGGTTGAGGGCGATCGCTCGGATTTTTAGAGCTTAAAAATTTATCTGCTTTCCGGACATAACTATTATGAATTCGGCGAGTAATCATATTAGCAGCTAACATATAGGAAAGCATATTTGACTGGGAACCAAATTCAATAATAACGTGTTTTCCTGCATCCAAAGATTCTAAGATTTCTTCTATATAATTATTTGTATTTTTGGTCTGCATATATTTCAGATTATCGAGTCGTAACAATTTCCTTTGCAACGACATAATCGAACCTTTATGACCTCTTTTTTCGTCACAAAATATTTGAATATCTTCATTAGTCATTGACAATAATTGAGTAATCCAAGACTTGCCAAATTCACTGCGGAGAATATTTGCACTATCAATACTTGCCTCGGATAAATTTAACTCCCGTTGCACCAACCCAATATCTTCAACCTCAATTTGATTGTAGCTAAGATACAATTCTCGTGCATCCCGCACCCCTCTACGTCTAGTAGATTCTGGGTCAAGAGTCCAAAGTTCGACTCGATCGGGAAATAATTGTCGTAAACCTTTTACTGTATTAACTTGTTTTCCTTCTGCCATTGCTTCCCAACCATATTCCGAGTGCATATCAAAAATTAAATTTACCGCAGCACCCTTCCGAATAATGCCAGATAAAAGCAGACGAGTCAGAAAAGATTTACCAGTTCCCGACTTACCAAAAATTCCATTACTTCGTTCTACAAATCTATCTAAATCTAAACAAACAGGTACATCCATATCAATAGGTTTACCCACAGCAAAATTCCGGCGACTGGGGTCATCTTCCCTACCAAAAACTAGACTAAAATCTTTGACACTTGCTTCAAAAACTTGGGAAAAATGACTAGGAATAGTTTTGACTGGCATTAATTTAATTTCGGCACTGGTTTGAGCTTCAAAGGATGCTAAATTTTCTATGGATTGGGATTTTTTTTGATTGTCATTTTTTTCGTTGGAGTTGAAAGAAACTGATGATGTTTCTGGAGTAATAATTAACATTAACATTGGGGCAAGTTCGATAGTTCCGTAGGTGCTACCTCCAGCTAAAACAGATTGTAAAAAATCATCCGTGGGTAGGGGGGGGTTAATCATTATTCGTTCGCTGGATGTTCCTAATAAAACATCAGTTAGCATACAAAAAAAGTGGGCGCGTACTCCTTGTACGACTAAAAATTTACCAACCCGCATATCTTCTACCAATACATCTGGGTGGAGTCGTACTTCTAATCCTTGACTGAGAGAACCTTGAATTACTGAGCCTAATGGTCGTTCAAAATCCATGTAAATTTCTTGATTATTTTCAGGTGTTATATCAAGTTATACCATTTTTATGAGATTAGGGAGTAGGGAGTGGGGAGTAGGGAGTAGAGGGAAAGAATGAATGATTTTTTTGGGATAATTAATTTTATTTTTTATAATCGGAGCTGTCTATTGAAGAAGGAAGGAAAATTGGCATAATAATACAAAAGACTAGATAAATATTGAAATATGACAGAGTTACTTAGACGTGCAATTTCCGAAATTGAGAAATTGTTAGAAGCAGAACATTTCGGCGATCGCCTCTCGTCTTTTAGCTGAATTAGAAGATGAGAGGTTGTGCCAGGAGAAATTTGGAGCTACTAAGGATGAACAGTGGGATATTTTGGCTGAAATAGTGCGTCAAGAAATAGTTGCGGGTGAAACAAAAGCTCTGAAAGATATTTTTGGTTTTGAGTAATGAAGTCAAGTGTTATGAAAATTTTTAGTTAATAGATAGGTTTGTTGAATCAGTCGATCAATTTCCCTTAAACAATTTATTTTTTCTTTTTATTTTTTCTTTGATTTGCACAAAATTGACACGCTTCTAAGCCATTTTTTCTAAATATATTTGACTGACTACTATTGATAATTTCTCGTGAACCATCAAGATCCAAAACATACTCTGCCACAAGCATCTTCCAATCTCGACATTTTTCATTAAAGTGATACTTACTAGATTTATTACTAAGATTTCCGATATATTTACCTTCTAAATATCTGATGGCAGAATACTTATCTCTAAGTGAATCTATTTCACTTTGTTTTTGATTAATATCTTTTATAAGTTGATTGTTTCTGTTTAATATCGATTTTCGATCTGCTTGTAGTGCTATCAATTTTTGATTTGCTACATTTAACTGACTCTGCAAATTATCAACTAGAGAATTTTGGGATTTACATTCTTCTCTATAGCGCTTAAATTCTTCACTAATTTTTGCTATTTCAATATCACCTTCAGCTATTACTTTATTTAGCTTCTCTAATTCCTGCTCCTGAACATACTTTTCTTGAAGTAATTTTTTTAATTCTGTAGAAAATACTTGTCTTTGAGATTTTAATTCGTTAATTGTACTCTCATAATAATTATCTAATTCTTGTCTGTCAAATCTAGAAATCTCTTTTTGAGATATGAGATTAAGTAATTCGCCAAATTTATACAATAATCCTATTTTTTTAGGGCGAATATTCTCAGCATTTTGAGATATTGCCAAATATAAATCATTGAGTAAATCCTGAATAATATCTGGTGAAGGAGAACTTTTTTTAGCAGCACAGACTAGGTCATTTAAAATTTTATCTATTCGGTTGAGTTCTTTTTCTGTTCTAGTTAAGTTCCCATCTTGAAAAAAATTGTGTATTCTTTTAAATAAACGGTAATTTTTTGGTCTTCTCGGCTCCAGTTCTTCTAAAATTTCTGCTTTTTTTTGCTTTAAAATTTCTATGGTCTTGGTGATTTTCTTATGACATTCTGCTTCATTTTTACCTAATTTATCTAAGACTTCTATGTATAACCATGCTTGAAAATCAAGATTGTTTAATTTTTTTATTTGCTCTTGGTTGTCTATCTGGGAGATAAATTCTGTATCCTGTAACTGTTTTTGTAATTTGTTTACCTTGGTTGAAACAGTTCCATGAAAGCAGGATAAAAGTAACTGAATTGATTCACCAACGGGAAAAGAGTATTCGGCTAGCCAGCCAAATAATGCCCATAAAATTAATGCTGAACACAAAAAACAAAATACTTTGAAATATGTTAATAATTTTCCTCCTAAAGTTAGAGGAACTAAGTCTCTATCAAGAAGTTCTCGATAACTATTATTCGTTACGAAAGTAGTTATGTTGTTGACCTATGTTTGTATCAGCAGCTATGTTCGTATTAGTTTCAGCAGTTAGGTTATTAAAGTTAAAAGAACGATCTTGTGCATTTTGAGTAACATTAATAGTATTATTTTCCTCTTTCTGAAATCTTAATACTTGCTGCTCTAAATTATTACGGAAACTTTTATCTTCTGTAATTAAATTCAAAATTGCAGCTTTCAGTAGTTCTTGATTTTCTCTAGCTCTGTCTAGATTAAAAATTCCCTGCAACTTGCTTTTTAAAGACTTAATAACTTCTCCGGCGATTGCCTCTAGAGATCCTCCAGTAACTTTATCAAGTCCATAAAGTACAATCTCAGAAGCTTTGCTAGCTAGTAAAGTGTCAAGCATAGATAAATAAATGGTATGAAACTATATTTTTTTACTATAACTTATGTTAAAAACAATATCAATAGCAGGATAACGAAAAACTTTAACTTCCCAATTTGGCAAATTAATGACTCTAGATTCTCAGATGTTTGCCACAACATAAAATCTTTTTCTTGAAGTCTAAATATTTATTCTAACCAGCCCATAATTTCCACCAAAAATGATTGCACACAGCTTTCAGGTTTAATTATCCAAGAGCCTATTAACAATTAACCTAAGACCTACAACCTAAGACCCAAAACCTTCTTCAATTTATCTATGGCATCAACATCTTTTTCATCTGTTTCACAGACTGATAAATTTCTGGCAAACGCTTATAAATAGCAGAAGCTTTCAAATAAATCTTATTAGAAACCGCCGGACTACTGGAAACAATCTCTCCCGCAGCAACATCACTATGAACACCCGCTTGAGCAGTAGCGATCGCTCCATTTCCTATTTTTGCCTGGTTAGCAACACCTACTTGACCAGCTAAAATCACATTATCGCCAAGCTTCACTCCTCCAGCTAAACCAACTTGAGCAGCCAAAGCACAATTTTTACCAATCTTACAACCATGAGCGATCTGCACTAAATTATCCAACTTAGTATTCTTACCAATTCTAGTTTCTCCCACCGCCGGGCGATCGATAGTAGTATTACCTCCAACTTCCACCCCATCTTCCAAAACAACCTTCCCAGATTGTTCCATCTTAAACCAACCATCGGCAGTCGGCACAAAACCAAAACCCTCTCCCCCAATAACCGCTCCACTATGAATTACACAACCCTTACCTATCTGACTCCTCTCGTGAATCGAACAATTAGCGTGTAAAATAGTATTCTCTCCAATTTCCACATCTGGATAAATTACCACATTCGGATAAATACAAACATTATCCCCAATTTTCACCCCCGCCTCAACCACAACATGAGCGCCAAGATAAACATTCTTACCAACTTTTGCCGTCCGGTGAACAACAGAAGTACGATGAATTTCAGCAGTAGGTTGAAAAGGTCGATAAAAAAGAGCGATCGCCTGAGCAAATAATAATCTCGGTTCCTTACCAGATAACCACCCAATACCACGCTCACCTGCCAAATTTTGTAGAGTTTCATCCATCGGCAAAATTAAAGCACTAGCATTTGTCGTTTCTAAATAACTGGCAAATTTTGCACCCTCAATATAACTAAGAGTACCTGCTATTGCCTCATCTATTGCAGCTATACCTTGAATATCTGGATCGAGATGATTTATTTTTTCCAGACTACAAGCGATCGTCTCAGAACCAAGTTTACTTGCAAGTTCGCTAAATTTCACAATTAGAACCCCCACTCCTCAC
>NZ_JAAHGT010000315.1 GCF_010672385.1 Okeania sp. SIO2F4 | reverse complement strand
GAGGCTTTAAACCTTAATTGTTGAATGAATAATTAATTGACTATCAACTCCTAATTATTAATTATTAACTATTAATTATTAATTATTCGGTATAGCTGTAACAACCATCATTCCCCAAATAACTCCGAAACGAAATTTAGTTGCACCATGTAGTTTAAACTTAGCAGATACCAAGAACTGATTTAATTCAGCTTGGGTATAACATTGTTGATGAGCAGGATCGAAAAGTTGTAAAAACAAATCACAAATTCTACAGATAAAATAATCTTTATTCCAGTCAAGAATTATCACTTTGCCATTAGGTTTTACTACCCGTTTCATTTCTTCTAATGCTAATTGAGGTTTGTCAAAAAAATGAAAAGAATTAGCACATACAACTACATCAAAATAATGACTGTCAAACGGTAGTGAATGAACTGAAGCTTGTTTAAACTCGACATTAGAAAAAGTATCAAATTTTTTCCTAGCTAAATCTAACATTTTTTCAGATATATCAATTCCTACAATTTTCTGTGTCGGATTTTTTGCCAGCAAGAGTCTTTCAAATTCCCCTGTTCCACAAGCAACATCTAGAATTCTTGCTTGTGGCTGAATTTTATCCCAATTGTAGAGAAAAGTAAGAGTATTAATAATATAACTCCGCCAGCGTAAATCGTAAGTATTAGCAAGTCGATCGTATTCTCTTTGAATTTTAACTTCGTTCATATCATTTGAGTTATTAGTTATCAGTACCTTGCGCAAAATGTCGAATTATACCCTATCTGTAGGGGTGATTCGCGAATCACCCCTACTAGATGTGGTGGTTATGCGTAAGTCCTGTAGTTATCAGTACCTTGGGCTAAAGTCAGGTAAGCATTCAGCAGTCAGCTATCAGCTATTAATTCATTATTTTGTCAGGAGTAATTAGTCTAATAGCGAGAATTAAAAATTACCATCACTCCAGAAAAGCTGAGAGCTGACTGCTAATAACTGAATGCTTACAAATTTAGAGACTTGAAATACTAAATTTTATTGTTTTTCATCCCCTTCAAAGGCGAGATTTGAGACCTGATTTTTTGGTCAATTTTTGATTGAAAATTATAGCTTGCGTGGAGTTTTTCAATATTTTTAATTATCCTTGAAAACTAATTCCTTCATCTGCCACAATAAGTTAGGAATGAGAATTTATTAACCTCCAGATTTCTTGGACAGAAGCATTTCAGTAGGATACTCCTAGCCAAAAACTGTGGATCTTATTTAATTCTCATTCCTTAATAACTCATAGCTGATAGCTGACAGCTAAATGCTTACAAATAACTAATCAAGCATTATGATTTCTCTGAATAATTTAGCAGTGACTTATCCAGATGGCACAATAGCTTTACATAACATTTCTGTTGAATTTATTCAAGGGGAATTTACGGTAATTTTAGGGTCTTCTGGAGCTGGAAAATCTACTCTCTTACGCTGTATAAACTTTCTTACTTACCCTACCAGTGGACAAGTCATTGTTGAAGGATTAGGTAATTTAGATAGCTCCAAAATATTACAAAAACATCGTCAAAGGACGGGAATGATTTTTCAACAACATCAATTAATTCCTCGACAAACTGCTCTGAAAAATGTTTTAGTAGGTCGTTTAGCTTATCATTCTACCCTTAGAAGTTTATTTCCTCTTCCTAAAAAAGATCAATATATTGCCTTAAACTGTCTAGAAAGATTAGGTTTATTAGACAAAGCTTTAACACCCGTTAAAGCTTTAAGTGGGGGACAACAACAACGAGTAGGAATTGCTCGTGCTTTGGCCCAACAACCTAAATTTCTCTTAGCTGATGAACCCATAGCTAGTTTAGATCCTGCCAGTTCTCATCAAGTTTTATCCAATTTACGAAAGATTTGTCAAGAAGATGGAATTGGAGCTTTACTTAGTTTGCACCAAGTTGATTTAGCTTTAGAATATGCCGATCGTATTATTGGATTAGGTAAAGGGACAATTCTCTTTGATGGTAGTCCTTCAGAGATAAAAAACCACCAACTTGAAGAAATTTATCAAACACTATCCCCAAGAGATTGAATGTATCAGGAAATATAAAAAGGAGATAAGGAACACTTAACTGGGAACAGGGAATAGGGAATTAGAAATTGAGAATAATCAGGCAGAAATCAAGACAACTATTTATCAATTATCCGTGAAATGGTATAATACTCAATCAATGTTATCTACAACACATAAAAAAAAGGGTATTGACTTTTGATAGATAATACTTATAATTATTTCGTTAATTGTTTAAGAAAGAAAGATTATGTTAAGTTTAATCCTCAAAAAAAATTTTTTGACAGTGCTTTTTTTGGCTTGGTTAGGTTTAGTCAGTTGTAGTAATTCTAATACTCAAACATCAAATACAGAAAATCAATCCACACAAGCAGATACAAAAGCCAATCCTGAGAAATTAGTTGTTGCTTTATTACCAGATGAATCTGCAGCTACTGTCATTCAAAATAATAAAGGACTTGAGACTTATTTAGAAAATAAACTAAATAAAGATGTTGAATTATTTGTCAGTACCGATTATTCTTCTATGATTGAAGTGGCTAGTAAAGGACGTTTAGATTTAGCCTATTTCGGTCCGTTATCTTACGTTTTAGCGAAAACTAAAAGTGATATTGAACCCTTTGCTGCTTTAGAAAAAGATGGAGAAACTACCTATAAAGCTGTAGTTATTGGTAATGCAGAATCAGGAATTAATTCCTATGAAAAAATAGAAGGAAAAGTTATGGCATACGGAGATCAAGCTTCTACTTCTAGTCACCTAATTCCCAAGTCAATGTTAATGGAAAAAGGATTAACACCAGGGGAAAATTATGAAGAAGTTTTTGCGGGTGCCCATGATGCTGTTGCTGTTGCTGTTGCCAATGGAAATGCACAAGCGGGAGGTTTGAGTAAACCAATTTTCAATGCCTTAATTGAGAAGGGAACAATTGATAAAAATAAGGTAATTGTTATTGCTGAATCTAAACCTTTCCCTCAATATCCTTGGACAATGCGTTCTGATTTAAAACCTGAACTTAAAACACAAATTCAACAGGCATTTTTAGAATTAGAAGATGAAGCGATACTAAAACCATTTAAAGCAGATGGATTTCAATCAATTACAGATGAAGATTATAATGTGGTGAGAGACTTAGGAAAACTACTCGATCTTGATTTTGCTAAATTGAGTAAATAATAGACTAGACTTCTTGCAGAAGTCAGGGAATAGGGAATAGGGAGATGAAATTGTTAATTTTAGATCTTGAATTTATTTAAATAAAACTTTTGCAAGAGGTCTATTAAACGGAAGCATTCAGCTATTAGCTATTAGCTTCCGGAACAAATCTACAATTTCCCCCTAGAAAATTGTATGAATTAACAACTTAAGTTAGTCATTATTGTGTTTCAATTCTATAGTTAAAAATGTAGTAGAAGTTAAACGAAAAGCTTGCTTCATTTATGAAAAATATTAAATAGCTTAGAGCCGACTGCTAATATAGCAGGCAACAGTGGGAAAAGTATCTCTCTGTCTAAGGTTTATCATCAACATAAGTCCTAAGCAACTCGTTCCTTGCTAATAGCTGTTTGCGCAGCAGTTCGCAGGAAATGCTTAAAAAAAATTAGTCAATTTTCTTCTACAAATTATCTTTACTGATAACTAATAACTGACAACTGAATAACTGATAACTGATAACTAATAACTGAAATGATGGTTACTCCCAATAAATTTGATAGTTTGCTTCGCCAACAACAAAGAAGTTGGTATATTTCTTTGACTAAAACATTGACCTTATTCGCCATTATTTTAGTGAGCTTTGGGAGTGTGGGATTATTGGATGGACAACGATTATCTGAGGGGATTCCTGATTTAATTAGCATGGTTGGAGAAATGTTCCCGCCAGATTTTAGTCGCGCTCTAAACTGGATTAAACCTTTAATAGATACTATTGCTATGAGTATTGCTGGTACAGGTCTGGCTGTAGCTATTTCTCTTCCCCTTTCTTTAGGAGCTGCTCGTAATACCACACCTCATCCTGTTGTTTATTTCCTATCAAGAATGATTCTGAATATTGCTAGGGCAATTCCCGAATTAATTCTAGGAATTCTTTTTGTGGCAGCAGTGGGATTTGGCACACTTCCTGGGGTATTAGCATTAGGATTTCATTCAATTGGCATGGTGGGAAAATTCTTTGCCGAGGCTATAGAACATACGGATAATGCTCCTATTGAAGCTGCAAAATCTGCGGGTGCTAATCATTTACAAATTATTTTTCATAGCATTTTTCCTCAAATTTTTCCTCAAATTGCTGACGTGACTTTTTACCGTTGGGAATACAATTTTCGAGCTTCAATGGTATTAGGAGCTGTGGGAGCTGGCGGCATTGGATTTGAAATTCTTGGAGCCTTACGTTTACTCAAATATGAGGAAGTTTCTGCCCTCTTATTGGTTGTGTTAATAATGGTTACTTTAGTTGATAGTTTAAGTAATTATTTACGTCAAAAATTTATTTAATTCTTAAGCATTCAGCCGTCAGCTATTAGCTATCAGCTATTGTTTTTCATGAGCGATAAAAGCTTTTCAATTATGGCGCTTAACGAAGTCAGTAGTCAGTAGGGGCGAATGGCCATTCGCCCCTACAGAAGTTATTTTTGTAACGGGGATCTGTTTTTGACAATTATTAATTGGTCAGTATTGATTCAAGCTACTTTTACTTCTCCCCCAACCCCCCACACTCCCCACACTTCCCCACCCAGTTAGATAGGTATTATTTCCCCCTATTCCCTATTCCCTATTCCCTGTTCCCTTTTAAAAATATGAATAAAAAACCTAAAGTTGTTATTACCCATTGGATTCATACTCAAGTTATTGATTATTTAAGTCAAACTTGTGAAGTTATTCTCAATCAAACTCAAGAAACATTATCTCGTGAAGAAATTATCAATCGAACCAAAGAAGCTGAAGGTTTAATGGTATTTATGCCTGACTATATTGAATCGACTTTTTTAGATGCTTGTCCCCAATTAAAAGTTATTGCAGGAGCTTTAAGAGGGTATGATAATTTTGATATAAATGCTTGTACAAAACGAGGTATTTGGTTCACAATTGTTCCTGATTTATTAGCAGCACCCACAGCCGAATTAACTGTTGGTTTACTAATTGGATTAGGTCGTCGAATGTTAGAAGGCGATCGCCTAATTCGTGATGGTTATTTTCAAGGATGGAAGCCACAACTTTATAGTACCGGATTATTGCATAAAACTCTGGGAATTGTAGGGATGGGAAAATTAGGAAAAGCTTTAGTTCAAAGATTAGTAGGTTTTGAAATGAATTTGCTTTACAGCGACCCTATTCCTTTATCTGTAGAACAAGAAACTGCCTGGAAAATCTCTAGAGTTTATTTAGAAGAACTCTTAAAAAGTAGTGATTATGTAGTGTTAATGGTACCTTTAATTCCTAATACCTATCATCTGATTAATCAAGATACTTTAGCTAAAATGAAACCAAACAGTTTCCTAATTAATCCATGTCGGGGTTCAGTTGTAGATGAAAAAGCGATCGCCTCGGCAATTCAATCGGGACATTTAGCTGGATATGCTGCTGATGTATTTGAGATGGAAGATTGGGCAATTTCTCATCGTCCTCAAGAAATTTGTGAGGCATTAATAACTGAGAAAAATAAGACTTTTTTTACTCCTCATCTAGGTTCTGCTGTTGATGAAATTCGCCACGATATTGCTTTTGAAGCTGCCAAAAATATTGTGCAAGTTTTATCAGGAAATATTCCTCAAGGAGCAGTTAAAAAACTATAAATTTAATCCAAATATATCATAACTATTTAGGTAAGCATTTCCTACGGAATGCTACTTCAACAATTAATAATTAATAATTAATAATTAATTATTACCTCTTCTTTTTAATAAGAGGATTGGTTAAAAGGAATTTTTTTCTTCTCTTGGTCGATTGGATATGCTGTTTAGCGATCGCTTTCCTATTTATTTACCAGTTATGAAACTGAATTGCCTCAACTATTTTGGTGGAATAAGAGGGTCATCTTTTTCGTCATCATTGAAATGAATTGGGAAAATGTTAATCATCAATTTTACTCCTGAGATAAAATGTTGACAACTATGCTGAATTCAGCTTTTATGAATTTAGTTTTGTTGTTCTACTTATTACTCTGTAAAGTTGATTGAATTTTATTCAAATATGATGAAGTTAGATATGTCTGAAAATAGTAAAACTTTGACTATTGCTGTCTTGTGAAGTTAGTTTTGCTCTCTGTCAAATCTTCAATCTCTGCGCCGTCTTTTTATTTTCTCATTTTGAACGAATATAGCTATTAGAGCAGCAATTTGTTTAGGACTTAAGCTACCATTTACTGGTGCGGAAACTCTGGGAATAGTAATCTCAATAATTCGCCCAAAAAAACCGTAGGTGATTTTCATATTGCCAATTATAGAGACAGGACCCCAAAAACCATATCGAATAGGCATATCGCCAATCTCAATAATTCGCCCGAAAAAACCGTAAGTAATATTTAGATAACCAATAGAAGAGATACTACCCCAAAAATTATACTCGACTGGCATATCGCCAATTTGAATAATTCGCCCGAAAAAACCGTAAGTAATATTTAGATAACCAATAGAAGAGATACTACCCCAAGAATTATACTTGACTGGCATATCGCCAATTTGAATAATTCGCAAAAAAAAACCGTACTTTACTTTCCAAAAGATGGTATTAGACTCCATTTGAAATCTTTGTTCAATAGACTTTTCTTGAAATTAATATTTAAGACTTTTTTCAAATAATTTAAGGTTAATTATTTGAAATATCTAATATAATGAAAATTCTGGAAACAGGAAATTGATACTGTTGATTAATTTAACAGTATCAGATTTTCCATGACTATCTATTTGCCTAATATTTTAAAAAGATAGAGCCAAACTAAAACCGCAAAATTTCTCGACTAAAATTATCAGGAATCGGCTCAATTTCCCAGATTAAACCTTCTCCTGGTTCTAAAATTACATCTACATATAGCTTTTCTACAGCATGAGTAGATACAGCTTCATTCTTTTCAAAATTTTCTCCATACTCTGTCAATAATCGCAATTTAAAGCCTGCCGGAATCAAACCACCCACAGCTACATTTTGCAGTTCAAATCGCCAGATTATTTCACCATCTTTTACTTGACCAATTACCTGCAAAGTAAAATATTGTCCGGCAATTTTGAGTTGTTTGGATAAAAAATTATCTGTAGGAATTTTTAACTCTTCTGTAGGTGCTTTCCTAGCACAAGCTAAATCTGTTTGTTTATTGAGTAATAGCCAACCAATTTCTTCAGCTAGTTCATCAATTCCTTGTTTGAGGAATTCTAAGACATTTACTTCTAATACTTCTGTCTGATTTTGCAATTTTAATTCTTCTAAAATTGCAAATAAATTATCCAGAGGTTGTAGTTTTTCCAGAGGAATAGTTTCTGGTAAATTATCCACATCTGTTAGAGGGAAATATCCTAAGACTTTAGCTTTATCCAAAACTTGCTCGAACTTTACTGCTACAAAACCAATAAAATTTTCTGGTAAATCGGGAGGTACAGAAAATTCTGTTTTTCCAGGCAAAATTGGAATACAAAATAATCTCCTGTTTTCTACTACTAAGTCTGTGGCATTTAAAACTCCGCTCAAAATCGGATTTAAACTTTTAAGCTGTTGTAAATATGTAGAAAAATCTAACCATTTCAATAAATTATTAACAGCCTTAACAGCCAGAATATTCAAATAAGTTTGTTTGCCAATTTCTGGGTTAGATTGTTCGGCAGCTACACTGGCAGCTTGTTGATGTGTTTCGCCATCTAAAGTTACAAAAACTGGTTGTAATTCTGTTCTATTCATCATTGCCATTTTCTCCTAATATTTCTTTTATTTGTGGTGCAAATAGTTTGGCGTACTTGTCGAAATTATGCTCAATATCCTGATTAATTTCCTTAAATAAACTCTCTCGATGTCTGTTCCAAGAGCTTTTGATAGTTTGATATTTAATGTTATGCTCTTTGGCAAAGGTTGTCCAATTACTTTTCTTTTCTGGTTCAGAGAGATTGGTTATTTTTTTGCTTTTTCTGATGTATTTTACCTTTGGCTTATCAACAATAATCCAGTCTTCTTTTACTGTTACTTTGTCACCTGGATTACTCAAATAAAAATACTGAATTATTGCTTGAGCATTACATTCTGGATATCCTTTGGGATGAATTTTCTGTAATTTTCCTTCTGGATCGTTCTCAATGTAAAGTTCTACAATTAAACCTTTTTTTTGGGTTTTCTGATTTTGTTGATGGGTAATGTAAGTCTCAAAACCATCTAATGTAGGAATATTGAATCCTTCATTCGCTAATAAATCTATCCAATCTTCTTTTTCCTGTTCACCCACTAAAGTATTGAGACTAATTTCTTGATTTGTTTTGCTGTATAAGTCAAAAATGTCATACTTTAAATATCCATTTATCCACATTACATAACGCTGTCGCACCAGTAGGGGTGAATTTTGACTAATATCAATTCTCCATCTTTTTTTGTATTCCTGGAGAAACCTATCAATATTTTGTTTGACAGAAAATAAAGTGTTATTAACTGCGTGTAAATAATCTGGATGTTTGTCTTTACGAATTCCCGGCAACCTGGGAGTAATATTTAGTAAATTGTTAATAGTTTGGTTTCTTTGGTCTCCCCTTTGGTTTTTGATGTCGGTTAATAATTGTTTGACTTTTGCATCTTTGTCCATAATTTTAGTTTCATAGAATATTAGGGTTTGAACGTCTCTATAATTAATGTCGATATCTCTGGAAAAAATTATTCATAATTTTAGTTTCATAGAATATTAGGGTTCGAGCGTCTCTATATTTAATGTCGATATCCTTGGGAAAAATTCTTCATATTTAGAGGAGTTAAGCGTAGGTTGGGTTGAGGGACTCCGAAACCCAACACCAAATAATTAATTGAGTAGACCACAAAGTTGTATGCAACGTCCCTACAAGGTTATCATTTTTTTTATGTGGTTCACTGACCTAAAAACTTCTGTAAATTGTAGCTGTCTAATGCAATCTACTATTAATTATTAATTGGGAGAAAAAAAATACTGTAACGAGCTTTTTTGAATTTTGTATTAGAGGTGAAAAATGGTGCAGGTAAAAAATCAACTCACATTACAAGAATTTCTCGAACTTCCACCAGGAGAGGGAGATATTACTTATGAATTTATTGATGGAATGGCAGTAGCAAAAATGTTGCCTAAAAAATTTCATTCTAAACTAACTCGTGCTTTACTTTATTTAATTGATGAATGGTGTCCAGGAAAGGGAGAAGTCTACCCAGAATTGGCAGTTAAATTAATCAGAAAAGGAAAAGATTGGATACCTGTTCCAGAATTATTGTATCTTGCTGCCGAACGTTTTCCTGATGACTGGGAAGAAGATGTTGCTTGTTCCGTACCGCCAGATTTAGTAATAGAAATTATTTCTCCAGGTCAAACTTATGGTCAACTTAATGCTAAAGCCAAAGATTATTTAGATGCGGGTGTATTAAGAGTATGGGTTGTTGATAGTAAAGCTAGGAGTATTACAGTTTTTTA